>DATKTE010000122.1:0-4663 GCA_035531295.1 Alphaproteobacteria bacterium | reverse complement strand
GGCTGCCTTAGGGTACGGTGGCTTATCCATTCCTTTCGAAATGGGCCTCAGTCCGGCTCCCGTAGCAATCCAAGGACGCTCGTTGAGCAGATCTCCCCGGATAAGGACGTGGACTTTCGCTACACAACCGCGGCATTTACCATATCTCCCGAACCCAGGGCTTCGTCATGTGGTGCTGACTTGCCCGGAGACTTGGCCTTGTATGCCATTTCTGTTCGTCGGCTCATAGCTTTGCACTACGGTTTTTATTGCCGCTGAGCTTTTCGTTAGCGATTTCTGCTGCTAAAAGTCATAACCCAGAGCACCCTATGAAAACTTTCAACTATATTTTGCAGTCTTCAATCCGATAAGAGCGGTAGCTGGACAGCCATACCATTGGCAGAAGAATGAAAATTGCCGTTTTCCGGTTGTGCTTCCTACCCGAAGTTCACAACAAAATAACCACTTCTTCAACGGTGTAATGGAGTAAAGGAGGTTAGCCAGGGAAGTTTCTAAAGTTTTTTAAAGGCATTAAAGGCAAAGTCAATCGTTTTTTTCATGATTTCCTCATTATGTGCCAAGGAAATAAACATGGACTCAAAAGGTGATGGGGCCAAATAGATTCTCTTGGCCAACATCTCTTTATAAAACGGTATGTATTTTGAGGCTTCAGTTGCCTTCACTGAGGTAAAATCAACGACTGGGGATGTAGTAAAAAAGAGAGAGCCCATTGAACCTGCCCTATTGATAACTATATTTACTCCTGCCTTTTGAGCCGCATCTTTAAGGCCAGAGAAGAAAAATCTCGATTTTTCCTCTAATTTAACATAAATTTCCTTATTTTTTAAAATCATTAGTGTTGCCATGCCTGCAGCCATTGCCAATGGATTACCTGACAGTGTTCCAGCTTGATAGATATTGCCATCAGGGGCAATGTGGGACATGATATCCTTCCTTCCTCCATAGGCCCCTACTGGAAGACCGCCACCAATTATCTTACCTAAACACGTGAGATCGGGCATAATATTATACAGTTCTTGGGCTCCTCCAGGACTTACCCTGAATCCTGTTATAACTTCATCGAATATAAGGAGAATGCCATGTTCTCTTGTGATCTTTCTTAAGCCTTCCAAAAACCCTTCCTCTGGTAATACCACTCCCATGTTTCCGGCAATTGGTTCTATAATGACAGCAGCTATTTGGGCGCCAAATAAATGGGGTCAGGCTTAAGTAATTAAGTATTTTTGATCAAATGGTAATTTGCCTAACCCGTCAATCCACCTGACCTCTATTCCGCTGGCGCTCAATAGAGGCAGGTGATTTCTACGTTAGGCAAAGGTAGGAAACAGAGATGAAAATCGAACGTAGGAAGTTTTTAAAATTATCCGCCATAGCGGCCGGTGCTGTAGGAATCGGAGGAATTATATTTTATGCCAAATATAGAGACACGGACCCCCCGACAACTTCTACGAAAGCACCCAAAAAGTCCTTGCTGCCCATTTTGGCCAAGACCGCGCAAATACGCTTATAAAAGACATCAGGCAAGAATACCAGATCCTGGCCCCCGGAGTTCCTTACATAGGTGGAAAGGAGAACATATTCACGGAATGGTTAACCTATGGCGCTTACTTCTTGGCGGTTTATCACGTGCTCAAACCATTGCCCCAAAGCGTCGCCCAGGTTGGTCGTATCATCTATGAAACCTACGAAATGATGGCTGACTACCCGGGATGGCTGCTCCATTTGATTGGCAGTTTCAAATATAGCGATAGATACGTTTGTCAGTTGAGGGAAGCGGCTGCTCAATCCCAAAAGCGAAAATACCCCAGAGACTGGGTATGTAGTTTCGTCGAAGGTGACGGTAAAAAATTTGATTATGGCCTGGACATAACGGAATGCGGAATTCAAAAATTCTATCGTTCTAACGGAGCAGAGGGGTTAACGCCATATTTGTGTCTGAGCGATTATGTCGTAAGCAAAGCCTTTGACCGTGGACTTGTGCGTTATCAGACCCTTCCAGAAGGCACTCAAGTTTGTGACTTTCGATACAAAAAAGGTCGAGAGACTTTTGTATACCCATTCAGACATGGATGGCCGCCACAATTTCGTCATGAATAGGCGAGGATTTTTTATAACACATAGGGACAAAAAGAAATAGGCGCAGGATTGAAACGAAGACATCTAGAACGGCACAGTACACGTGCATATGTCGAGCTGCATCATTTAGAGAAAGGAGGGAATGGTACAAAGGCTCAGACGATATCGCATACAATCTGGTTCCCGGTATTATCAAGCTAATTTTAAAGTCCTCACTGTTATGTCAATTATGCGGTAAGTACCTTGCTCCCAGAGGGATATACGAATATGTGATCGCGAGGACAAAATATATGGACTCCGAATTCTGTGATGCGTTGAAAAAAAAGTTCGACCAGATAGTGATTTTTGGAGCAGGATTTGACTCCCGGGCGGAACGTTTCGATCACCTTAATAAATCAACGAAGATATTTGAACTTGATGCGCCTATAACTCAGCAAGAAAAACTAAAAGCCTTTAGTAAGAAGAAAATCAACGTCCTTGAAAACCTAATTTTTGTATCGATCAATTTCAATAAAGAAAGCCTTAGTAAGAAACTCATTGAAGCAGGCTTCGAGACCAGCCGAAAATCCATGTTCCTAATGGAAGAGGTGACAATATATTTGTCCTCTACCGCAATTGATAGCACTTTTTCTTTTATTCGGCATTTTTCAGTGAAAGGAAGCCTTGTTATTTTTGATTATGTCAATGCAGGAGTGCTGCGTAAGGAGAATAAATATCATGGAGAAAAAGATATTTTCAAGACAGTATCCAGGGCAGGAGAAACGTGGACGTTCGCTCTGGAAGAAGGAGAAATAAAAAGTTTTTTGGGTCATTACGGCTTCAGTCTGAAAGACCATAGCAACGCTCTGCAACTGGAAAAGAAATATTTCCGAAATCCTGAAGGAAAAATCCTCGGCAAAATAAATGGAACACATAATATTGCGATAGGGTCCCGGAGGTCCAGCACCGCATTAAGATACCAAGGGCAAATCGTCATTACATCCCCGGCTATGTGTGGCATATTACCCATAGGTGCCACAAGAAGGACTTTCTCTTAAAGTTTATTAGAGACATTAAAAAGGCTTGGGGTTAAGGCAAAAGGACGGAAGATTGTTGGTGACAAAAAAAGCTACGAGCTTCGTGAGCCAGCGATTCCTTACAGGGCCAATTTTATTCCCGAAAATGGCTTTTTAAGACTTAAAAACACCTTTTTTTTGGATGATATTATATAAATATCAACAGGATAGCTTGGTCCGACCCCAAGCGCAAGCGTTCAGGGCCTCCTCATCAACGGCCTTTTTCTCTTCCGCTGGTTTTGCAGGAGAACCCTCAGCTGGTTTGACTTGAAAGTTAGTCAGACAACCAATAATCCAGATTGCCATCAAAATGGTCATTATTCTCTTCAATAAATACCTCCCCCAAGATTTTCAAACTCCCTTAAAAGAGCATTTGTAATCATTAATCTTCTTTCACAATTCCTTCGAGATCTTTAACGGATTGGCCCTTGCTTGCCAAGGGATATCTTCGTTGATGAACCAACGGCATTCTAAGAAAAAAGGCATAACTCAGACCCTTTGGCCTGAATTATGCCTTAGAGCAGAGCCATGGATTGTCCTATTTTTTCTTGGCTTTCTTCGCCTTTTTCTCCATGGCGGTAATGGAAGTGGCTATATTCTTGTCCCCTTCCTTGTTATAGGTCACCGATACCTTGGCACCCTCTTTGACATCTCCTTGGACCGTTGTATCTGCGGAAATATCAAAGACCAAGTCCGCCGTCTTCTTGGATACTTTCACCGTGAGAGTCTTGGTTGCCTCATAAGCGGTGACAGTCCCTTTGGCCTTCATGGTTTTGACCGCCGCTTTTTTCTCCGCGGCCATAACGCCGGTTACAAAGGCAAACGATACAAATAGTGCGACCATAATGATTAGAAACTTTTTCATCTCTGTTTCACCTCCTTTCTCCATATTTCTTTATTTGATCCCAATTCTCTGTCTTTACTACTACGCAATAAGCGTGCCTGAAGTCTAACTATTTGATATCATGGCGTTTACAGGTGAATAGGCTATCCGCCACAGGAACCCGTAGTTCCGATGTATGATGAAAGGTGAAGGGGGATTTCTCCAAACAGGCTGAAAAAAGTGGAATAATTCGTTGAAAGGATAGGGAAAGCAGCAACAGGAATCGCAGGTTCCGATCCCCGGATAACTTCGGAACTCGTTGTTCTCATGGAGAAAACTTATTAAGACGTATCAGTTTCGTTTGGATGGGGTCGGGCCACGCTAACTATCTAAAACTACTAAAGAACAAACGTAAAAACACCCTTTTTTAGGCCCTATATAGAACTTTTTAGGGGCAAAAAGAGCATTATTCACAATAATCGATGGCGAGAGCGAAAAGACATTATATCCCGGCGCAGATATGGCATATCACTTACCGATGTCATAAAAGAGAGTTTTTGCTCAAGTTTGCAAAGGATCGGCGAAGATGGCTTCATTGGCATTTCTTTACAATTCCTAGAATAGTTCATATCATTAAAATTATGTGGGAAGGGGGACATAAAATTATAAATATCGCCGAACCTGTCACTGGAGAGGGACGTGAAATAAC
>DATKTE010000121.1:0-30292 GCA_035531295.1 Alphaproteobacteria bacterium | reverse complement strand
AGATGTTCATCCCCTTTCAGATCCTGAAAAAGGGCCTCACTCAGGGCCTTTAAGTTTTGCTTTTGGTGTTGTCTTTTATCATTCTTCACGAGGTACCCCCAAAGACTTCAACATTTTCAAATAAACAAAGAGGGACGGCATGGCCAACCTGAATCATTTGATTAGGTTCTCCTTTTCCACAATTAGATGCCCCCCAGATTTTGAAGGTTGAAGGATCACCCACTTTTTTTAAATTATGCCAAAAATTAGAGGTTATCCCTCGGTAATTTGGATTTTTAACAATTTTAGTAAGCTTACCATTTTCAATGAGTCTGCCATATTCACAGCCAAACTGGAATTTATTGCGATAATCATCAATGGACCAGGATGCATTTGTCGACATCAAAATACCCCGTTCCACGCCTGAAATCATATCTTCAAATGAAGACTGTCCGGGTTCAATGTTAATATTTGCCATACGATCAATGGGGGGTCGATTCCAAGAACAGGATCGAGTCGAAGCAACACCAGGAACACCCGCGCGCTTTTGGCTATCGATGCCTCCTAGTCCCCTTAATAGGATTCCATCCTTGATAAGATACTGGCGCGTAGCCGCAAGTCCCGTGTCATCAAAGGCGTATGAGGCATATTCACCTTCAACTGTTGGATCGAAAGTGACATTAAGCAGGTGAGACCCATACTGGAGTTGTCCAAAATCAGAGAGCTCAACAAAGCTCCATCCAGCGTAATTTCGTTCATCTCCAAGGATGCGATCCAGCTCTAAAGGATGACCAATCGACTCATGCACTTGGAGATAGAGCTGATCTGGGGCTAGGATCAAATCATAGATTCCCGTTGGACATTGCTCAGCATTCAACAATTCGAGAGCTTCTTTACCAATGCGCTCTGCTTCACCTGGGGATGTTTGTTCCTTTAAAAGCTCAATCCCTCCTTGAAGGCATGGAGATCCGGCGGTGCGGGTTTGTGATTCCGTCCCTTCTTGGGCCGTTGCAGATAAGTTAGAAGCGACTGAGTAAATATGTTGATGGGTATGAGAACCTGAGCTGCTTACCAGGGTGATTTCTCTTTCCATCAAAAGCGCTTGAGCCTTACAATTGGTGATCTTGTCAGACACTTTCATTTTTTGTGTAGCGTCAACCAGAAGCCCCATAACTTCACCCGTTGCTGCCGCATGAGTTGATGAGTAGTACTGCCCTGTGGCCGCCTGACGGTGGTCTGGATTAAAGGGAAAAATCTTCCATAAAGACATGTGTCTTGCGAGACGAGTTGCTCGATCACAGGCATCCTGTAAGGCTTTATCACTCAAATCGGCTGTACCACAGTAGGCAAATTGGCCGTCAACAAGAGCTTCAACCATAATGCCATGGTCGATAGTCGTGCTATTCTGCTCAAATTTACCGTTACGAGCAACGCATTGTTGGGTTGTTTCCTTGAACTCTCTGAGTCCGATCCAATCCGCTTTGTGGTCTAATTTCTTCAGGCGTTGGGCTAAATCTTTTGACATACTTTGGGTTCTTTGATTTCTAATGGTGAGGGTTCGATGAGTATGGGCTGAGTGGTTAGATACTGTCCCCTTTGCCGAACTAATGGGGGTGTGTAAGGTGTTGCAAACAGATCGATAACTCTACCCAAAATAATATAGTGATCCCCACCCTCAAACATGTCGCTTTTTTCACAGACCACATATCCTAAAGCATCCGAAATTAAGAGACATCCCGTATTAGGGTGGCGATGGGTTTTAACAGCTTCCCATTCGAGAGGCACATGCTTAGCAAAGCCATCAGAAAGATGGGATTGATTTATATTTAAAATATTAACCGCAAAATACTGTAATTCTTTAAATACTGGCATTGTTTTAGAATGCTTTGAAAGACAAAATAAAATTTGCGCGGGATTCAAGGAAACAGATGTAAAAGAACTAATCGTAATTCCAATGTCTTTTCCATGTTCGTCAAACGCTGTGACCACAGTAACCCCTGTGGGAAAGAGGCCGAGCGTTTTGCGAAAGTGTTCTTCTGTAATATTCATGCCTTTCTTTTACGGGAAAATAGTGCTTGTGGAAACAAATAAATGCATAAGTGTTGATTTTTTTGTTTTTATTCATGAAAAAAATAGTAGCTTGACTCTCAAGTTCACTTAAGTAAGATGTACCTAAGCTTAGTTTAGAAAAAAGGCAACTGAATGCAAGTATTTGATTATTCATCCCTTTCTTCTCAAAAAAATCAAATTGTTCAAGCTTTCTATGATAGGGGCATTATTGCAATTCAGGGTGTCCCCGGGTATGTAAAGGCTTACGCGGACTTTATCGAATCATCTCGAAGTTTTATCAATCTTACCGAAGAGACGAGAGCACAGTATACGCCTCGTGATGCTTACGGACGGGGATGGTCATATGGTATTGAAACTTTTAATGGTGTGACGGATGCCTTTAAAGGCTCATATTACGCAACCTATCCTGAGGAAGATGCCATTCTTCCTAATATTTGGCCCTGTCAAGACGTTCCTGGTTTTAAACAAAACTATTTAAATTTAGTCGAGATAATTTTTCGCACGGGAAAAGAGATTCAGTCGTTACTTGGCATTAATATCAAAGACGTTTTATCAGTATCACGCATGCTCTATTATGGACCAGTTCACGATTCAGGTGAAGTTGAGTGGTGTGGGGAACATCGAGATCATGGTCTTTTAACCGGTCTTTGTCCCGGGGTTTGTTTTTTGAAAGGGGAAAGGATCCCGAAGCCACCAGGTACAGGGCTTTTTATTCGAGGCGAGGAAATTTTTGCACCCGGCGATGCTCTTTTATTTCAAATTGGCGAGGTGGCCGAGCTTATTACAAATGGTGCAGTCACTGCAACAGAACATGAGGTGCGAAAAGCTGTAGGGGGCTGTGAGCGCTATGGATTTGCCCATTTTATTGCGCCTAAATCTAACTATGCCATGGAGTCAGTTCTTTCAAAATATAATGATCGATTCTCTCAAGGGCTATCTTATGGTGAGTGGCACAATCGTTCGTATGCAAAATATAATGAGATTCCCTAGTGGTGGTCTCGGATTATCCTCTTCATCTTGCTTTTGTTGATGCGGCCTCTTTTAATTGTTGAAGAGCCCCTAAATGTGAGGGGCTCGTGCTTCATTTGTAAGAAAAGAAGGTATTTTTTTGGCTCATTTAGCTAAAGTATTTTTTAAAAAAAATGGCTGAATACCCAAATAATTAACAGAATACTGAGAGGAACTCCTAATAACCAAGCTATCAAATATTTCATATGGACCTCTCTTCACTGTCAAATTAATAGAAAAGATCACAGTTATCAATCATTCCACTTATTTTTATCGAGGAATGTTTGAATTTCCTTTTCAGCTTGGTCTTTTTGATATCCGTATTTCCTTTGTAAGATACCTTCAAGCTCTTCATAGGATCCATGGATTTGCGTAATTTCATCGTCCGTGAGCTTGCCCCATTGCTGTTTTACTTTTCCTTTAATTTCATGCCATTTACCTTTGATTATATCTTTATTCATGAATTCTCTCCTTATGTTATGGGTATTTCTTATTTCCAGTAAAAAAGAGGCCAGTTATGGTAAAAGATGTAAATATATATTTTACAGTTTTACATTATAGCTGGCCAGAAGTAATTAAATTAATGACAGTTTTTACAATCAATTTTAATTTTTACTGATTTTCCATTGGCGCTTAACTCAAATTCGCGCTCGCCATTTGCCGAAGGATTGCTTGTAGCTTTTATGGAAAGAGCAGGGTCTTTAATAATTTCTTGAAGCTTTGCATCGTTGAGAGCTGGACTTTTTAGTGTCAGTTCTTGTTCATCAATGGTTGCTTTCCCCTGTTTTTGTATGAGACTTTTAATGTCGCTCGGCTGAATAGTTTTTGCGTGTGATTGAGTTCCTGTTGGATTATATGTATTACTCATGTTCATTCTCCTCTGCATTAATACGCAAGAAACTTTGCGCATAAATAATATCCTATATTGATATGATTAATTTATAGTAAATTTTTGCATAAATAAATAATTTTTAAAGAAAATATAATTCAACAAGAGGCTGAATATTATATAACAAACGTCGATTAGATAAGGTTGGTAATTATTTTTTGATCACGTAAAAGAGGTCATTCAAAACCAAGAGTAGGATGGAGCTAAAAGAAGTTCCTCAACGGGAATGCCCTCATCTCCTACAATAATTCTTTTTTTGGGTTGGAATATTTTAGTAAATTCCTGAATACTGGGAAAAATCTTTCTCTTTCTGCCGGTATTTACAACAACAGCGATGAAGGAGTTTCCTTTCTCAATAACAAAATCTACTTCTTTAGTCCCTACTTTCCAGTAAAAAATTTCTGTTTGTGTTCCTAGACTTGAATTTATTAAATGGGCTCCTATACAGCTTTCAGTAAGTCCATGCCAAAATTCCTGATTCTCTTGTGCTTCTTCAAAAGTGCGGTGGCTTGGAGCAGAAGCAAGCGCTGTATTAAGAACTTGGAGTTTTGGACTTGACGCCTTGTGACGATGTGGAGCAATGGAAAATTTCTGCAACCCACATACAAGTCCTGCTGTGGAGAGAAGCGTAAGGTAGTTGGCCAATGTATGGACGTTACCAGCAGCTTGCAATTGTCCCACCATTTGTTGATAAGAAAGAACATAATTTGAATACTTACATGCAAGTTCAAAAACACGTCATTAAGATAGTATATGAATAGCTGTATAAAATGCAGTTGATTCATTTAGTGTCTGGTGCGGGCGATTCACGAGCCGCGCTGGGGGGGGGTGATATACATATACAGAAATGACGCCTTTTCTTCAAAAACTGCACCCAGGACGCTTGAGTCTCAAACTCAATGAACTTTGCTGCATCAAAATCGTGGTTGATTCTAAGTTTGAGTATGTCTATAGTTGGCTCATTCGGAGCGTAGCGCAGGCTGGTAGCGCACCACGCTGGGGGTGTGGGGGTCGTGGGTTCAAATCCCGCCGCTCCGACCATTTGAGGGAGAATTTATGACCCCAAGTTTTTCATTGCTCTACACCACTTTTCCTAATGAAGAGGAGGCGGTGAGGATTTCGCGTGATCTTTTAGAAAAACGCCTCATTGCTTGTGCAAATATTTTGGGGGAAACAAAATCACTCTACTTTTGGGCAGAAAAACTTGAGGAAAGTAAAGAGATCTCTGTTTTCTTAAAAACAACGCGCGAAAATATTTTTGAGGTCATTAAAACACTTCAAAGTCTTCACTCATATGAAACCCCTGCTATCCTTGAAATCCCTGTCGAGTTTGGGAGTGAGCCTTTCCTAAATTGGGTCCGAGAATCAGTGCGGTAATATAATACCGTGCCATTTTTTCTAATAAATCCCTTGACAGTAACGAGGCATGAAGATAAATATCTGTTCACATTGGTCTTTAAAAAAGGGTGAAGGATATGAAAACCTACTCGATGAAAGCCAGTGAGATCGATAAAAGGTGGTACGTTATTGATGCCACGGATCTTGTGCTAGGACGATTGGCGTCTATTGTTGCAAAGTATCTTCGCGGCAAACACAAGCCTACTTTTACGCCTCACATGGATTGTGGTGATCACATTGTGGTGATTAACGCTGAAAAAGTGCGACTTACAGGTAATAAGCTTAAGGATCGGAAGTTCTATTGGCACACGGGCCATCCGGGTGGGATCAAAGAGCGAACAATGAAGCAACTCCTAGAGGGGAAGTACCCTGAGCGTGTTGTGCACAAGGCAGTTGAACGCATGATTACTCGCGGGCCCTTAGGGCGCCAGCAAATGACCGCATTAAAGATTTACGCAGGTCCAAGCCATCCTCACGAAGCCCAAAACCCACAACCTTTGGATGTAGCTGCAATGAACCCTAAAAATAAGAGGAGTGACTGATTATGGCAAAAGTCAGCCTTGATACATTAAAGTCGGCTGTTTCAGAAACAGCAGGTGGTGTGAATGGAGTGGAAGCTGAAAAGGCTCTTCCAGAACCAAAAATTGATGACCTGGGTCGTTCCTATGCCACGGGTAAGCGGAAAAATGCTATAGCTCGCGTCTGGATTAAGCCAGGGACGGGGAAGATGAGAGTGAATGGTCGAGAAGGTAAGATCTACTTTGCGAGGCCTGTGCTGCAGATGCTGCTCACTCAACCTTTTTCAACCGTGAATCGTCTGGATCAGTATGATGTTACCTGTACCGTATCGGGTGGTGGTCTTTCAGGTCAAGCCGGTGCTGTTCGTCATGGTATTAGCAAGGCGCTGACCTATTACGAACCTGGTTTACGGCCTCTTCTGAAGAAGGAAGGTTTCTTGACTCGGGATGCGCGTATTGTTGAGCGCAAAAAGTATGGTCACAAAAAAGCCCGCCGGAGCTTCCAGTTCTCGAAGAGGTAATGTTTGGGATTATGGTTTTATGGAAAAGGGAAGCCGAGGCTTCCCTTTTTTTCGAGATCTGATGAGTAAGGCGCCGATTTTAATGACACCTAAGACAATTGGCAAACACGTCACCCGGGTCCGAGCTATATATTATATCAACTGACGAGAAACTCACTCGCTTCAGTTGGAATGGAACTAGAATTCAGATGGAATCAGTGCTGCCTCCGGTGGATTTATCATAATTCCCAAAGTTTTTTAATAATTGTATTTACGCATTGCTGCGGTTATAAACTCCTCAAGTTGATTTGCGACACTCTCTTTCCACAACGGAATATTCGCAAGTATCTCCAATTGTTTGTCAATCTCTTCCTGTTGGTTCATGGCTTTTGCGTTAGCAAGTCTCTTTTCAGTTTTCATTGCGAGTTTTTTAAGCTTTTCCTCTAGAGCAATAGTGATTGAACACGCATGTGATTGATTAATTGGCACTTTAGGGTTTAATTCTTGTAAAATATCCTTATAGTTATTCCTAATGGCATTTCGAGCAATCTTCTGTAATGCTGGCTCTTCTGAAAGTTGTTCCAAGGCGCCATTGCCACCAGCGTTGACCGCATGGCTAAAGAAGCTTGAGATAAGTAAACTACTATATATTAAATTCTTCATAACAAAATATCCTTAATAATGAAAGTTGCATGATTATAATTAATCATAAATCATATTCAAGTAACAATGTATTGCTTGTCAAGTAAAAAAACGGAGAGAAAGTAGGTTCTACCTCGCTGTATAGCCGCCATCAATAACGAGCTCACTGCCAGTTACAAAGTCGGATTCGTCGGAGGCGAGATAGAGGATGCCGTAAGCAATGTCATCAGGTTCTCCCACGTGACCCAATGGGTGTAAGCTATCTAAATGCTCACGAAAAGCGGTAACCCCCTCGGGTGATTGTTCTCCGAGCTTTTCAACAAGGGGGGTCCAAATATAACCTGGATGAACAGAATTCACCCTTATTTTATCTTTGGCATAAAACATGGCGTCCGTTTTTGACATCAGGCGGACAGCGCCTTTCGATGCATGATAGGCAGGAAGATCAGGTGCTCCTACAATTCCGTAGATAGAGGATAAGTTGATAATACTTCCTCCCTTATTCTTTTGCAGGTAAGGGATGACATGTTTTGTGCAGAAAAAAACACCCTTAACATTGACTGCCATCAGGGCATCCCATTCTGCCTCGCTGACTTCGTGGGTGGGTTTATTAACTCCCGCGATCCCAGCGTTGTTAACCAGGACATCAATTTTCCCGAACTGTTTATAGACGGCAGCCATGACTGATTCTACTTCTTTCTCCTCAGCCGTATTCAAATGCCAAAAATGCGCATGCCCTCCATTGGCTTCAATTGCTTTAACAACCTTGTTTCCCTCTTCATCATTTATATCTGTAACAGCAACTTTTGCGCCTTGTTTAGCGCATAAAAGTGAAGCAGCTTTGCCTATTCCCAAAGCGCCACCTGTGATAATAATTGATTTGTCTTTAACGCGTTGCATATGTAATCCTCCTCAATTTCGTTTATATTATAATAATCTTTTTAATATATCTTTAAAATAGGACTTGTTTAAACATAAGGGGAATGACTAATGCGAGCGCAAATGCTTTTTCAACCAGCTGATATTAAAAGCAATCCTTTGCAATTACGTGAATTGGATATTCCAAAACCTGCTCCCAGCCAGGTCTTAATCAAGAACCGTGTCTGCGGCATTTGCCGCACAGATCTTCATGTGGTTGAAGGCGATCTTGAACTTAAGAAACTTCCAATTATTCCAGGACACCAAGTGGTGGGCGAAATTATAGAATGTGGAGCAGGAGTTACAGATTTTAAACTTGGTGATCGAGTGGGGGTTGCTTGGTTACATGCAACTTGTGGGAAATGTCGATTTTGCCTGTCTTATCGAGAGAATTTGTGTGAATCAGCCCTCTTTACAGGTTGGACTGCTCAGGGTGGTTTTGCTGATGCTATGGTCGCCCCTGCTCAATTTGTCTATCGGATACCCGATACCTATCCCGATATTCAAGCAGCTCCTCTTTTGTGTGCAGGGATTATTGGCTACCGTGCTCTTAGACTAATGAATATAGCCGATTGGTCAGGTCGTCGGATTGGAATCTATGGTTTTGGTGCTGCAGGTCATATTGCAATTCAGCTTTTAAAGGCTTGGGGAGCGGATGTGTATGTGTGTACACGAGAGACGGCTCACCAAAAGCTTGCTCAAGAACTTGGGGCAGTTTGGACAGGAGGAACAATTGATCAGCCTCCTGTCCCCCTTGATGGAGCTGTTGTTTTTGCGCCAGCCGGTGAAATTATTCCTCCGGCTCTCAAAGCCTTAGATCGAGATGGTCGTTTGATCCTTGCAGGGATTCATATGAGTCCCATTCCCAGCTTTTCATATGATATTCTTTATGGCGAGCGAATGGTCAAAAGTGTAACAAATAATACCAGACAAGATGGGATCGAATTTTTGGAGCAAGCTGCAAAAATAGGAATTAAAACCCATGTTCAAACATTTCCTCTTGAAGAAGCGAACAAGTCGCTGCGCGCCTTAAAATATGATCATATTCAAGGTGCTGGGGTTTTGTTGATGTAGTGGCTCAAAGAGGGGGTTTAGTCAAATTGAGCCACGTCAACTTCAAGCTTAGTCTTGAGGTTCATCTTCCTTTGTCTTGTAAGAAGAATGAGCTGGTATATCCGTGTCAGAGTAGATACTTACGATTTTTAGCTCTTCCTTTGGGCTTAGGTTAATCACATTATGTGGCGTGCCTTGGGGAATAAAAATCATATCGCCCGGTTTTGTCATTGATACTTTTTTATCCAAGATTGCTTTTCCATCTCCTTTAACAATGAAAATGACTTGATCAAAGGCATGGGTTTCCATACCAATTTCATTTTTTGGATTTGTTTTGGGGGAAATATTCATAAACACAACTTGGGCATTCTTTCCTGTGGCGTAGGCAAGTTTCCAGTTTTCATTTGATTGAGCTATGTCAAAAAGTTTATCAGCAACCATCGGCTGACTTATTTTATTGTCAGCTATATCTTTTTTCTCAGCAGCGAATGCTGAGGCTGGTATTATTGCTGCTGCGAGTAAGACAAACAAAAAATTGCGTTTTTTACATGTTGGTTTCATCAAGAAATTCTCCTCTATTATTTCAGTTGCATTAACGTTCTTTTTTAACAAAACAAAAAGATTTTTTAATAAAACAAACTTCCTAATAAAACCAATCATATCAGAAGTTCTGCTTCCAATATAGCCTTAAAAATGGTATTCTTTATAATGTAGCCATTGTTTTAACATAAGGTTAACCATGCGATTTTCAAGAATAGCTTTCTCTGTCTTATGTGTCTGTTTTGTAGTGTCAGCTTGTAAAGAGTCACCCGAAGTCAAGCAAGAAGTCATTGAGATCCGTCAAGAATCGAAGCATGTTCCTCGGACCCGTGAGGAAAAAATCCTAAGTTTTGCGCCAGTCATTAAAAAAGTCGCGCCGGCAGTTGTGAACATCTATGCCTTTCAGCATGCAAATCCTTTAAAAGTTGATTCCTCTCTCTCTCCTTTTATGGAAGATCCTTTCTTTAAGCAGTTCTTCGAACAGCTGCATCCTGGAGAGGGTCGCGAACAGGATTCTCTCGGGTCAGGAGTGATTGTAAGTCAAGACGGTCTTATTCTTACCAATGATCACGTCATCGAAAATGCTGATGAGATTCGTGTCGTCCTTTCTGATAAGAGAGAGTACGCTGCAAAACTTGTTGTTACAGACAAGAAAACAGATCTAGCCCTTCTTCAGATTCAAGGAGAAACAGACTTTCCTTATTTAACTGTAAGTTCCGTTGAAGATCTTGAAGTTGGAGATGTTGTTATGGCGATAGGCAATCCTTTTGGTGTTGGACAAACAGTTACAAATGGCATTGTTTCAGCTCTTGCCCGGAGTCAGGAAGGGATTAGCGATTATAGGTCTTTTATCCAAACAGATGCGGCCATTAATCCCGGGAACTCAGGGGGCGCTTTGGTGACGACTGATGGTCGCTTGGTGGGTATAAATACCGCGATTTATTCAAAGAGTGGGGGGTCCATGGGGATAGGATTCGCCATTCCGACAATCCTTGCTATTCCTGTGATTGAGAGCGTAAAAAATGGAGGACGTATCATACGACCCTGGGCGGGTCTGGAAGTTGCACCTGTAACCATTGAGTCCGCTCACGCTTTAGGTCTTCCACGTCCTTATGGTGTTTTGGTAAAAGGGGTCTATCCAGACGGCCCTGCTGATAAAGCCGGAGTAAAGGTGGGGGATTTTATTGCTGCCCTTAATGATCATGAGATTTCTGATGATAGTGCTTTCGTCTATCAAGTTGCCGTTTCTCCGCTTGGAAAAAAATCAGAACTTACCATTTTTCGCAAAGGAGTGGAGAAGAAAATTCCTATTATCTTGAAAGAACCGATGTCAGCAAAAGATGATGGTTCTTTTATTATTAAGGGAAAGAATCCTCTCTATGGAGCACACATTCGGACTCTTTCTCCTGCGCTAGCCACCGATCTAGGGATTAATCCTATGAAGCAAGGCGTTGTAATTACAGAAATCTCCGATACAGTGCCCGCTCGGAAACTTGGGATTCAGCCAGGTGATATCCTTGAATCTATTAATAAAAAGAACGTTAAAACAACAAAAGACGTGGCTCATCTTTTGGATAGTGCTCGTCATGAATGGATTCTCATCTTCCGCCGTGGTCATCGCGTTTTAACCTTCCAGGTGCAAGGATAGTGCAAAAAAAACCTGTGCCTCTTGCGGAACGCTTGCGGCCCCAATCCCTCGACGAGGTTATTGGACAACGCCATCTCATTGGCCCTGGGAAACCTCTCTCTCGAATGGTGGAAAAAAACCAACTTTATTCTATGATTTTTTGGGGACCGCCAGGGACAGGAAAAACTACCATTGCACATATATTGGCCAAATCCTGTGGCATGCCTTTTGTGTCATTGTCTGCGATTTTCTCAGGTGTCGCTGATCTTCGAAAAGTATTTGATGGAGCAAAAAAAACATTTGAAGAAGGGATATCAACTCTTCTTTTTGTGGATGAAATTCATCGGTTTAATCGTGCTCAACAAGATAGCTTTTTACCCTATGTAGAAAAAGGAATTATAACTCTTGTGGGGGCCACGACAGAAAATCCTTCCTTTGAATTAAACGGTGCTCTTTTGTCACGCTGTCAAGTATTTAGCCTGCGGCGCCTTTCGTCAGAAGATTTGGAAGAAATCACAAAGCGAGCAGAGGATTTTTTGGAGAAGTCTTTACCCCTGACAGCCGAAGGGAAAGCGTTTCTCATTGAGCTAGCTGATGGGGATGGGCGTGCTCTTTTAAACCTTGTTGAGTTCATATCTGAAGAAAACCCGTCTGAGCCTTTTGGATCAGTTGAAGTTGCGGAACTTGTCACAAAAAGAGCACCACTTTATGACAAAGCACAAGAAGGCCATTATAATCTTATTAGTGCACTTCATAAATCGTTGAGAGGATCCGACCCTGATGCTGCCCTTTATTGGTTTGCCCGTATGTTGGAAGGAGGGGAAGATCCTCTTTATATTGGTCGGAGAATGATTCGTTTTGCTTCTGAAGATGTGGGACTTGCTGATCCTCAAGCTTTGATTCAAACACTCGCGGGCGTTGAGGCTTATGAACGTTTGGGATCCCCTGAAGGTGAGTTGGCACTTGTGCAAGCCTTGATTTACTTGGCAACTGCTCCTAAATCTAATGCTATTTATCGTGCCTATCCTCTTGCTCTAAAGGCAGCCAGAAACTCTGGTTCATTAATGCCGCCTAAACATATTTTGAATGCTCCCACGGGACTCATGAAAAAGGAGGGATATGGAGAAGGATACACATACGATCATGATACACCCGAGGGTTTTTCAGGGCAAAATTATTTTCCAGAAGAAATGGAGAGAAAAATTTTCTATCAACCAGTTGAACGTGGATTTGAGCGCGATATTCAAAAGCGTCTTGAATATTGGAAGAAGTTAAGGGAGCGGAAGCCAGTGTAGCAGAAGAGAAGAAGAGAAGAAGAGAAGAAGAGAAGAAGAGAAGAAGAGAAGAAGAGAAGAAGAGAAGAAGAGAAGAAGAGAAGAAGAGAAGAAGAGAAGAAGTACGGTAAATTAAAGAAGCCTCTTGTCAATTACTTTTCTATGACTCGTCGTTATTTCTGTATTCTGTTCTTTTGCAGTCAGTTATTGATGAAGATATAAACCTGCTCTGCTTGATTTTCTTCAGCTTTAGTATTGATGAGGCGAAGTTGTTCGGGTTTAAAACCCGTTTCGATGAGTAAACTTTTTACCTCTTTCCCGCGAGTAGAAGATCCATTTTCTCCGACAACATTAACAATTTCTAGAATGTCAGAAGATTTTTTTAGCGCTCTTTTTGCTGAAGAGATAAGCACCCACTTTTGATTGCGTATCTCTTTGTTAGGGTCTAAATGAACTAAAGGAAGCCTATCTTTAGCTGCTGTCGAGAAGGACATAAGTGTTTCTGGAATCTTTTCTTTCTCTTGTGAAAGTTGTGGAGGGAGATCTTCATCAGGGAGAGGCTGGACTTCAGGATGAGCAGCTACAGAAATTAACGGAAGCGATTCTTCCCCTGAAGCATGCGGGGGTGCAGGAGTATCTATAGATTTTTGCGGTTCACCCTCGATCGTCTTTAGTGGAACTTCCATATTTATAACTGGAAGTTTTTGTGGATCAGAATCCAGAAGAGCAGAGGCAGGAGCTATGGCCTCATGAGAGGCCTGCTGGTGGCTGTTTTCATCCGCTTCCGAGACTCTTTCATGCAGAGCAGAGGGAGGGGCTGGAGTATCGAGAGCGATTTCTTCTGGCTGGATGTTTTTATGTGCCTCAGCAACAAGCATAACAGGAATGGGGGAAGAAGGTGTAGACGTTTCGTGAGTGAGGTCCTGGTGATTGTTCTCCAGTATTTCAGAGGCAGATATAAGAGGAGCGGGCACAGGTGGCATTGCTTCGCGAACATCTTGGTGGACGTCTTCATGTGTCTCTGAGGCTGGCTGAAGCGGCATAGGAGCGGCTAAGGGTTTTGTGTTAGCAACTTCTTGATGAATAGCTTTATGTGCTTTCGAGACTGTCTCATGTGGCGTAGGGGGAGTAGCTGGAACTTCGTTAATGCTGTTTTGGTCGCTGGGTTTGTGTGTCTCTGGAACCTGCATGGGAGGTACGGGGGCGGCTATGGGCTTTTCGTGAGAAGCTTCATGCTGGATGTCTTCATGCATTTCCGAGACAACATTAAGAGTATGAGGAGCTCTCTCTCCCTTGAAAGACACAGCTTTTTCCTGGAGTATCTCTTGATGGATTGGGGCAAAAGGGAAAGCTTCCGAGCTTAATTTTTCTGGAGATTCTTTGACAGGAGTTTGGATCTTGTCCCGTTTCCTTTGCGATCGGGTTTTCTTCTTTGGGAGAAGATTCGGTTCAGGTAGGATGGCTGGCAGGGAAACTTTTGAGGGGGTTGTCTGGCCGGTGATATTGATTTTACCGTTGTCAATTGCTGAAGAAAGGTTAGCTAAATGAACGCGTTCGGCACCCAACCATTCGCTCTGTCTTAATCTATTCGCGTTAAGGGTTTCATGACTTTGGGAAATAGCTTCATTGACGGTCGAAAGTTCGTCGGACATTAAGATAAGATGAGCATGGTCTTCATCAATGGCACCAGGCATGTGAAGGGTCTCATCAATTTGAAGTGCGAGAAAACGGACTTGTTCAGAACTCTCAGAAAATCCTGCAGCTAGTTCATCCATCATACTAATCGTGTCGGCAATTTCATCTAATTGTTGCAGGGCTACGTTTCGCATATCAATCAATTTAGGGTTAGAAGGGGTTGTTCCAAGCTGAAGTTTGGCTTCGATCTCACTCACAAAATAGTGATATTGATTGACCTCTATGATGGCTTGCTCATATTGCTCACGAATGGAATGGATGATAGAATTTGCAAATGTTTCTATGTTTTGAATTCGCTTTTTAAGCTCAACTACTTTTTCTCCAACCAAAGTTCCTGTGGGGGTGCCAACGTTAGGGTTTACGCAGATAGAAGGAAGTGCAAGGCGTGCAATAGGCAGGCCAGGAATTTCACGTGAATTTCCCCAAACTTGTTCAGATCCAAGACAAGCGATTGTTAATCCTAAAACTATAGTTAGAGACCAAGGAAAAGCTATGCTTAGTAAGGTATTTGCGGAAAGATTAAATATTTTCTTTCTCATAGAAAAGCCTCTATTCCCATTTTTTAGCAAAATTGAATTGCCGGGTAATGTACAGTTTTCAATTTCTTTCAACAAGGCATAACTTTTGTGCGGGCAACTGGCAAGAGTTTCATTTCGTTTTTTTGTGTATAAATGGCAACACCAGTGATGAACAAGCAGCTATAATTGCACTTGTATAGAACATATAGGACGGACCGAGTTCAACTGAAATTTGTCCAGAAAGAAAATTTGATAGGATCAAACATATCCCATTAACAAGGTGAAAAAGACCAAAACCTGTTCCTCTGAAGTCTTTAGGACAAGCATCTGCAAGGAAAATTGCTAGTATGCTTAAAGTGATCCCCATTTCAGCCCCCCACAAAAATACACCACCTAAGACGATATAAGTGGATCCCCCAATGGCTAAAAGAAGATTTGAAAGGATGACGAGGAAAATACCTAAAGCCATCATTGAACGTCTTCCCATCCTATCTGAAAGGTAGCCCACAGGATAAGCTGTTAAAGCGGTTGCAAAATTTTGGACAACCATAACAAGAGGAATAAGGTGGATATCGATGCCTGTTTCTCTAATTCTTAAAATTAAAAAAGCCCCTGAAAAATTGGAGAGCATAAAAATGCCACTAAGAAGGAGAGTTAACCAAAAAATCAAGGGTAAGTGAAAGATGTCATTGAACAAATTTAAAATGTCAGTAAATTTTGGTTTATTCTTTATCCTTTTATGCTCAAATTTTTCACTTACAGGATCTTTAACAAAGGTGATGAGGACGACTAATGCAAGGACAGTTGGAATGGCAGCCAGCCAGTACAAAAGAGAATAATTATTTTGGGTCAGCCATAAAAGGGCAATAGCCAAAAGAGAGCCTGAAAAAGCTCCTGCACGTGATAAAGATTCACGAAGACCATAACAAGCTCCCTTAATCTGCGGAGGGGCAAGATCACCGACCAGGGCATCACGCGGCGTTGCGTCTAATCCGTTGCCAACTCGGTCAAAAGCTCTCCCTAAAAACACGCCTTCTATGGTTAGTGAAATGCCCAATATAATCCGTGAAATTAAAGCTAGGATATAACCCACGATGATAATGTTTTTCCGTTTATGAATAATATCGCTCAAGATACCAGAAAAAATTCTGCTGGAAAGTGTGATTGCTTCAACAAAGCTTTCTAATAGCCCTACAGTGGAGGAGCTGCCTCCTAAGACTTCGGTGACAAAAAGCGGAGTAAGGCTAAAAACAATTACGGAAGAAACTTTCATCAAAAAGGAAACGGATCCTAGGGCCCAAATGCTGAGGGGGATAGAAGGAACTGATTTTGAAACTTGTGTCATGTGCCTTAGAAAAACTTAAACTACATTGTTGTGTTTCTCACATTTGAGATAAGAATGTCCAGAAATAATTTGAGGAATTAGTTGTTTTTTAGCCACAAGCAGATCAAAAGCAAAAAAAAACGTTACTCGCTTGTATCTTGAATAAAATTTATGATAAGGTTTGCGAAAATTTTATAATATTTAAGTTGCTTTAACAGGGGCGCAGAAATGAAGTCTTGGAAGATAGTCTGCTTTATGAGCTTGATGCCTTTCTTAGTGGGATGCAGTTCCAATATACAGCCTTCTGGTTTAAGTATGGCTGATGTGATTGCGTCTGATTTAATTTCTCCCCCCTATGAAGACCACCCGAATCTAAAGGCTGCGGAAATGGCGCGCGCTCGGGGGGATGTTCCCCAATCAATTCGTGATTACAGAGATATCATTAAACAGTGTCCAGGTTGTGCAAAAGCATATTTGGGTTTAGGGATGGCGCTTATAGATGCAAATGCACTTAATGAATCTAAACTGACGTTTGAAAAAGCAATCGCTTTATTTCCGAAATGTTCCGAAGCTTATGCCGGGTTGGGTCTAGTTTATATTCTTATTGATCAACCTGAAAATGCTATTAATTCCTTTGATACGGCTCTCAAATTAAATCCTCGAAATGCGACTGCGTATAATGGATATGGAATGGCTCTTGATATGGTGGATGAGCATGAAACGGCTCAACTCAATTATCGTGCGGCGATGGAGTTGAACCCCACCAATATTTCTTATGAGAGCAACTTAGCCCTTTCGTTGGCACTTTGTGGCAATGTAACTGAAGCTATCCATATCTTGGAAAGAATTGTTCGTTCACCTGATGTTACCCCGCGCGTTAGGCAAAATCTTGCTCTTGCCTACGGACTGGCTGGCGATATGAAGATGGCAAAGAAAATTGGGAGAATGGATCTTCCCGATGACATTGTTATGAATAATGTTAATTATTTTGAGTCCATTCAACAAACTAGACAATATTCTGGTCTCGTTCCTAAAGATAATACCACTTCTTTAGATGGAACTCGGAAGTGGCAAGAAAGGAATTAGGGGGGTCATATGTTTCTCGTTCTCATTAAAATAATCTATGTGCTTATTAACATCAGCATTGGGGTATATGATTTTAGCTTTTATCGTATACCTAATCTTCTTTTGGGGGCGCTTTTGGTGCTTTATGGGCTTAGTGCGCCATTTTATTTAAGCTATGACAATATCTTGACTTCCCTTGTGGTTTTTGCCGTTGTTTTGGTAGTCGGACTTATCCTTTATGCCCTAAAAACGATTGGGGGTGGGGATGCCAAATATCTGGCTATAGCTTCACTCTGGGCGGGTTTCCCGGGGGTTGTGCAATTGGTTTTTCTCATCGCTTTTGTGGGTGGGGGACTGGCCATTATTTATCTACTTTTGAGAGATCATGTGGCTAGGTTATCGGATTGGGTCTGGAATCATATTCAAAAAACAGAAGAGAGTTTCCCAATTTTGCAATCCCTGTGGTTAGGGAGTGGGATAGGCCCTGAAAAAGGAAAACGTGATAATATAAGCTCCAAGATGGTTCCTTACGGCATTGCGATCGCAATAGGATCTATCATCATGATATTATTGCAACCCTTAACACTTTGATAAAGAGGGAAAAAAGGAATGAGGCTTAAGGATATTATAGGGTTGGTGTTAGCCCTTATATTGGCCATTGGTGTGGCGTTTCTAACAAGATATTTTCTTACGAGCAAAGAAAAACCCAAGCAGGTGGTGCAAGTAGAGCCTGAGAAAATGAACAAAATTCTTATCGCTGGGCGCGAGCTTCATAGGGGGGATAGGGTTAAGCCTGGAGATTTAATTTGGCAGGTGTGGCCTCAACAATCCGTCAATTCAAACTATATCGTAGTAGGAAGTGTGAAAGAATCTGATCTTATAGGATCGATTGTAAGGGAACCAGTTGGAAAAGGTGAGCCAATGGTTGCTACTGATTTAATCAAACCTGGAGATAAAGGCGTTTTAGCTGCCATTCTTGCCCCAGGTAAGCGGGCGATTTCAATTGATGTCACGGCTCAAAGTGCAAGTAGCGGTCTCATTGTTCCGGGCGATCGAGTGGATGTTATCTTATCTAAAAGCATGAGTCCTGCAGGGGGTGGAGCACAGTATGGAGAGAGTAAATTAGTTGCTAGCAACGTAAAGGTGCTGGCTCTAGATATTGAACTGGGCGATACTCATGAGAAACCCAAAGCTGCTCCCCATGTTGTAACGCTTCAGGTTAGTACAGCAGAAGCAGAGCGTATAACGGCAGCAACCAAGGAAGGAAGCTTAAGTTTAAGTTTGCATAGTATTGAAAAAGATCAAAGTGGTCCTGGTCAAGTGGAAGTCAAGTCAGAGGAGAAGACTAGGAAAGAAGGAACTATTATCTTGATGCGGGGCAAAGATAAAACGGAAATTCAGGTGCAGGGGAAATAGAGTGTTTTCAAACTTCAAGTATACAAAATTAATAAATCGGACAGGATATTTGATGAAAATCCTCGGTAAAAATCGATTAAAATCTTTGAAAAAAGCAGCCTTTTTTTCTGCGTTGTTTGTTTCAATTTTTTGCACCCTTTTATCGCCTGTAATGGGTAAAGTATTTAAAATTTCTGTCGATGGAGCAGAAATTTTAAAATTCGAAAACGGCGTTTCTGAAGTATTTATTGCTAATCCAGAGATTGCCGATGTCCAGCTTAGCAACCGTAATACAGTGTATTTATTCGGTAAGGGGGTTGGTACGACGAAGATTTTTGTTCTCGATACAAAGGGTAAGGAAGTTATAAATGCCGAGGTTGTTGTTTCTCAGGACCTTACTCAGTTGCGGCAGATGATTGCGGCCTATGATCCTCATGGACTTGTAGAGATAACAGCTCTGCCAGGGGGTATTCTTTTAGAAGGCGTTGTCGAGTCCCCCAAAGAAGCAGATAATATAAGATCTTTAGCGGATAAATATATCAAAAAATCGAAAGATTCTGAGCAGATCGTTGTTAACCGTCTTACGATTAGACCTCCCGTCCAGATTAACTTACGCGTTAAAGTTGCTGAGGTTGCGAGATCTGTCCTTAATCAACTTGGTTTCGATTGGCAATCTGTTGTCTTCAACAGAGGAAAATTTAAATTAGGGACTTTAATCAATCGTGCTCCTTTTACAGCCACTCCTATCCTTACAAATGACGTTACAAGTATAACGCAGCCAACTGCAACGACCGCCGGACAGCAGGCCAGTTCTATTGGCTTTGGGTACCATAGCACCCACGAAAATATAAACTTAGCCATCGATTTGTTAGCGGAAGATAGTTTGGTGACTATTCTTGCTGAGCCCAATCTGACGTGCATTTCGGGAGAAACAGCCACTTTTCTTGCGGGAGGTGAGTTCCCTTACCCGGTTCCACAGCAATTAGGAAATATTACAATTGATTTTAAAAACTACGGTGTGAGCCTTGCTTTTACTCCCACGGTTTTAGATGGAAGTTTAATTAGCTTACATGTTCGCCCTGAGGTGAGTGAGCTTGACCCTACAACAGGCATTACCCTTAATGGTACGACCGTCCCCGGGATTTTAACGCGTCGAGTAGAAACAACTATTCAACTGGGAAGTGGCGAAACTTTTGCAATCGGGGGGCTTTTGAAAAATACAGTAGTATCCTCTATAGACTCCTTACCAGGGCTTGGCGACATTCCTATCCTGGGGACGCTTTTTCGATCAAATTCTTTTCAAAGAGGGGATAGCGAGCTTGTGATTCTTGTAACGCCATATATCGTAGAACCAGCTTCCGGTAAGGAAATGATATTGCCCACGGATGGTTTAAATTATCCAACGTTACTTGAACAGGTTTTTGAGAGAAGGCTTGTCAAGCCGGGTGTTGAAAAAGGACATGCTCCCGCATATGGCCCGGGAGGTGTTCGTTTGATGGGGCCTGCAGGGTTTAGCATTGAATAAAAAAGAGATAATCTCTGGTAAAGATGGATCAGTTGAGGGAAAATGAAAATTTATAAGCTTAGCACCTTACTTTTTGCTTTAATAGCGGGATGCACTCCAGAAGTTGCAGAGTGGACTCCTGCCCAAAGTCCAAAAGTAAATAAAGTGGATCGGGCCATTTTTACTTATTCCATTAATTATTCTTCAAATGCAAGCTCTATGGACAAAAGAGAAAAGCGAGAACTCTTTAAGTTCTTAAAAGCAACTGTTGGAAGCCCCTTGGCTGTGACGATTATTATTGAAGAATGTGGTGGCCATTCAGAAAAGCGAATCAAAGACCTTCAACGTGAGCTTCTTAAATTTGGAATTCCATATGACCTTATTACTGTAGAAACTGACTACAGTGAAGACTCTCATAAGTCCCGTAAACACCGACGAAAAGAATCCGGCCCGTCTATTGTTCTGACGATTGAACGTTATGTGGTCATCCCCCCTTCTTGCGGAGATTTCTCTCAACCCATTGGAGATGCTCGACAGGCCCATGCTCCCAGTAACCATGGTTGTGCCATTACAGCCAATTTAGGCTTGATGATTGCCAATCCTCGAGATCTGGTTAAGGGTCGTTCCCTCGGGGATTCAGATGGTACAGTTATGGCTGCAGGGGTTGACAGATATCGTAAAGATAAAACTAAGGCACTCATTGATACTTCAACAAACGTATCTCCAGGTTCAACGGGTACCAGTGGGGGGGCAAGTGCAAGCACAGGTTCAGCAACGACTGGTGCAACGACTGGTGGGAGTTATTAAGTTATGGCGGATGCAAGCGCTGACACAATCGAACTTATGGCCTTTTTGGAAGATGAAAAAGATATAGAAGTTATTACGAAGGCATTTAAAGACACAAATATTAAAAATACGGAAATAGTAAAAGGTGGTGTCAAAGAATCAATCGAGCTTTTTTCCCATCAAAGGTCGCCACAATATCTTATTATTGACATTTCAAAGTCAGATTTACCCGTATCAGACCTTAACAGGCTTTCAGAAGTTTGCGAACCTGGAATTAGCCTGATTGCAGTGGGTAAAAAAAACGATGTTGGGCTTTACCGAGATTTAATGAAGTTGGGCATTTTTGAATATGTCGTAAGCCCATTGCTTCCTGAGATTATAGGGCGTGCCCTAAAAATTATGATTTTGGGGGAGGAGAAGGGAAAAGGAACCTCATCAAGAGTTGGGAAGATTATTGCTGTTGCAGGGGCACGGGGTGGAGTTGGGTCTACTTTTGTTGCTGTAAATCTTGCTGCTATTCTCGCAAGTGAAAAATTTCGTCGAGTCGTCATTGTCGATTTAGATCTCCATTATGGAACAGTATCCCTTTATCTTGATGTAAAGCTCAATTATGGCCTCAGAAGTGCTCTTGAAGATCCTGAACGTGTCGATCAGATTTTTCTTGAAAGGCTTTTAATTCCAGTCAATGAACATCTTCAAGTTTTAACCTCAGAAGAGCCTCTTGATGAGGCCTTAAAGTATAGGATCGACGGAATAGAAAATCTTTTGAAATACTTATCAAAGCTCTTCCATTATGTAATCGTTGATATTCCGCACTATTCTGATGAAAGTACATTGACGGTGATTGAAAATGCAAAAATATTGGTGCTTGTAACTGACCCTTCCCTTGCAGGTCTCAGAGATTCAGGCAGACTCCTCCGTCTTTATGGAGAAGAAGGAGTCGATCACCGTGTGGTTTTTGTGATGAATAAATGTGGAGCATTTCGAAAAGGTGAAGTCAATGTTTCTGAATATGAAGACGTTTTGAAGCGTAAAATAGTTCATACAATTCCCTACGATTCTTTAATTGCCATGGAAAATGTTAATCATGGAAAAACATTAGTAGGAGAAGATAATTCTCTCTCTGATTCTATTAGGAAGATAGTGAATGAGGTACAAGGGATAAAGGAATCGGAGAAAACACAAAGTGGGTTTGAACGTTTCCTTCACAGCATTAAATTAAAATAATATTAATTATTTTCGATATATACTGTTCGATAAGGTCATAATGAAAAAATTAATGAGAGAAATATGGGCGGCTTTGGGCGAAAGACGGGCGGTACTGATAATACAGATAACCCTGATGAGAAAACGCTGGAGCAGCACCAGTCTCCGCTCGTTCGATCTAAGGGCTTAAATACTGGTAAAGGTCAGTCAGAGTTACTCGCTACATTTAAGGTTAAAGCTTATGAAGCTCTCATGGAGAGAATAGACCTGGTTGCTGCTAGTCAAATGGCACCAGATGTTTTAAATCGCGAAATTGAAAAATTTATAGCGGACTTTACTTTAGAGAGTAAGATTCAAATAAATTCAAGGGAACAAAAGCAAATAGCTTCTTCCCTAGTAGATGATATGATTGGACTCGGTCCGCTTGAAGAAATTATTCATGATGATTCAGTGACTGATATCTTGGTCAATGGTCCCAAAAGTGTATACATTGAAAGAAAGGGAAAACTTGAAAAACTTTCTAGTCTTGTGTTTCATGATGAAGCCCATCTTCAGCAAATAGCAAGACGTATCGCAAGCCGTGTTGGTAGGCGTGTTGATGAATCAAGCCCAATGGTTGACGCTCGTCTTGCGGATGGAAGTCGCGTAAATATCATTATGCCGCCCCTTGCTTTGGATGGAACTTCTATTTCAATACGTAAGTTTTCCCGCGTCAATATTACGCTAGATCAGATGATAGAAAATGAAAACCTCTCTCAGCAAATGGGAACTCTCTTAAAAATTGCTGCAACAAGCCGTCTTAATATGTTGATATCAGGGGGGACGGGCTCTGGAAAGACGACTCTTTTAAATGCCATGTCTCAACTTATTGACCCAACTGAGCGTATTGTTACGATTGAAGATTCGGCCGAGCTTCGTATCTATCAACCCGATGTTGTGCGTCTTGAAAGTCGTCCTCCTAACATTGAAGGAGAAGGAGAAATCACGATTCGAGAACTGGTACGCAATTCCCTGCGTATGCGCCCGGACCGGATCATTGTTGGAGAGGTCAGGGGAGATGAAACAATTGACATGCTTCAAGCTATGAATACGGGCCATGATGGCTCTATGACAACAATTCACGCGAACCGTCCTAGGGAAGCACTTACTCGTATAGAAAATATGTTGTCAATGGCAGGGTACGAAATGCCTACTCGGGTGCTCCGTGCACTTATTGTAGGTGCGATCAACATGATAGTTCATACCGAGAGAATGCGAGATGGGATTCGCCGCGTTACAGAAATTGCTGAAATTACAGGCATTGAGGGTGATGTCATTATGACGCATGATCTCTTCAAATTTGAATATCTGGAGGATGTGGTGGATCCCGAGACTGGTGTAGTGCGGATTCGAGGCAATTTTAAATCTTCGGGTGTAACGCCGAATTTTGTTTCTAGAGCCCGAATATTTGGCTTAGATCAAGAACTAAAAGCCGCAATGAGAGGAGACTTATGACCTCACTTGAAGTCAATTTTATTCCCATATTGATCGGAATCTTAGTGGTTGCAGGCTATGTCTTTTTTATCTTCTTCTATCGCTATCGCGAGGGGACAGAAAAAGTCATAGATTGGCAAAGGAGACTCAACGAAATTGGAGCTTTTTCTCAAAAAGAAAAAGAAGAAGCTTTGTCTCTTCTTAAAGATCAAGGATCCCCGGATACTTATTTCAAGAGTAAATTGCCAAGAGTGGAAGGCTTACGACAATGGATTCAGCATGCAGGGCTTAATATAAATCCCGCTGTCTTTATTGCACTTTCTTTTCTGGTCGGATTGTCTATTTTTCTTGTCTTTTCTCTATTGTGGCGCGTGAACCTTCTTTTGTCATGTTTAATAGGTGCAGTTTTTAGCTTTATCTTACCATGGTTATTCATTGCTATTCTTACAAATCGACGAAAAAAAGAATTTTTAAACGAATTTCCCATTGCGCTAGACGTTATTCGTCGCGCTTTACGAGCAGGGTACTCGTCCGATCGCGCACTCGCGATGGTCTCTGAGCAGCAAAAAGGTCCTATTGGAAAAATATTTAATACAATTAGCGATAAAATGCGCCTGGGAGAATCCCCAGAAGCCGTGCTAGGAGATATGGCTAATCGCCTCGGTATAGATGAGTTTCGGATGTTAGCAATTGTCTTGGTTTTGCAGCGAGAAACAGGGGGTAGCCTTGCAGAAGCAACAGATAACTTTGCTAAAATTATTCGATCACGTCAGAGTTTGCGCAAAAAAGTGAAAGCACTTTCAGCAGAAGTACGTGTAACAGCAATGATTTTGGCAGCATTGCCTTTTTTTATATTGGGGTCTGTTTATTTTACAAGTCCTCATTATTTAGATCCTTTATTTTATACAGATAGAGGGCATACGCTCCTCATCATTGGTGGAGTCATGCTGTTTCTGGGGATTGGTATCATGATTCGCATGGCTTATAAGGATATTTACTAAGAAGAGGTTAAAAATGTTCAATAGTATAGATCTACTATCTTTTATTTTAGCCTTTGGCGTTTTATATTTTATGTTTGCTCTTTTATCAAAGCTTCGTCAGCAGGACGTTTTTAAAGACCGCCTCAAGGAGCTCATGCGCTATAAAGAGAAAATGATTAAAGAGGATCCCACCGCAAAAAAGATTTTTAAACGTCAGGAAGAACAATCTTTATTTAAGTTCAAGAAATTTATTAACAAGATACAAAGAATGGGGAAAAAAGAGCAGGAGTCTCTTAAAAAAACATTTATTAGGGCTGGGCTTAAGTCAGATAATGCTAGTCTTTTGTATGGTGTTGCTAAAATCTTTATGGTTTTATCGACCGCAGCGCTTGCCGGACTATTTCTCTATTATTTTACCGATTGGAAAATGTTATATAAGGTTTCAGCTGTCCTCGCTTCAGGTTTAATTGGATCCTATTTGGTAGATTTTATCTTGGATAGACTTGTAAAGAAGCGACAAGAACGAATTCGGAAGGCTTTTCCTGAAGCACTTGATCTTATGGTTATTTGCACAGAAGCTGGATTGAGCCTTACAGCAACTGTACAAAGGGTTGCTCGAGAAGTCTCGCAACTTAGTCCCGATTTGGGGTTTGAACTTGCCCTTTTATCTATAGAACTGAATATGTTTTCGGATCGAACGAAAGCCTTAATAAATTTTAGTGATCGAATGGATTCTCCGTATTTTAAATCGATCATCGCAAATATTATACAGGCTGAACAATATGGAACACCTATTGCCCAAACAATGCGTGTCATTGCAGAGCAGTTCCGACAAGATCGTTTGATAGAGGCAGAAGAAAGAGCTGCAAAACTACCAGCTTTATTATCTCTTCCAATGATGATTTTTATTTTTCCTTGCATTTATATTGTAATCATTGGGCCGGCGGCGATAAAAGTTATGGAAGTCATGGCCCATTAAATTCATGGATTTAAGCTAAGAAGGAAGAACTTGATGAACGTGTGTTGTTCGCCGCATTCAAGTCGGAGTGCAACTAACGTTAAATTTGTTTTAAAGAGCTCGAGTGGCGTGTGCCAGCCGAGGGATTTTCTAGGTGTTGTGTTATAATTTAAAATATTTTCATTTATGATGACGCTCTTGATTTTTCCTAAAACCTTCACTATTTTAATTATAAGTATACAACATAGGTTTGAACGTATCATGAAGAACATCTCTCGATAGCCCGAGCTGACGGGCAAAAGCTTGAAAACCAAACGTGGTTTTAAAGCATCTTTTTAAATGCCCTGAGTTTCGAGAGGTTTCTTATGAGTCATAAACCCATTTCTTTCCACAATACAGGTCTGTCTTTTCCTCAAAAAGTTTGTTTTGAAGGATTAACAACGCAAATACAATACGGCAACCGCATAGCCATTATGGGTCAAAACGGCTGTGGTAAATCGACTTTGCTTAAAATGCTGCAAGGCCTTGTTGAACCTAACGAGGGAGATATCCATGTGCCTTATGATGTGGTGTTCGGCTATGTCCCGCAGGTCATTGAAGAATTTGAATCCTTAAGCGGCGGTCAAAGGTTGAATGAAGCCCTGACGCAGGCGCTCGTTCTTGATCCGAACGTATTGCTTCTTGATGAGCCCACCAATCACCTGGATTTAAGGAATCGCCGGTCATTAATGCGCCTATTGCAAACCTATCCGGGTACACTCATTGTGGCGTCCCATGATGTTGAGCTTCTACGCAGCTGCATTGATACCCTATGGCATATTGAGAGCGGTAAGGTTCATATTTTCTCAGGGAATTATGATGATTATATGCAGGAGTTTGATATTAAGCGGGCGTCTGTTGAGCAAGAATTATCCAACCTCAACCGCCAGAAAAAGGAAACTCACCACGCTTTGATGAAAGAACAAACGCGCGCAAAGATAAGTCGAGCCAAAGGTGAAAAACATATTGAACAGAGAAAATGGCCAACCATCGTTTCAGATGCAAAAGCGAGGCAGGCCGTAGAAACATCTGGTTGTAAGAAAAGTGCCATAAGCCATAAAAAACAAGAATTGGTCGATAGGTTGTCCGAATTGCGATTGCCTGAAATCATTAAGCCAAAATTCTCTCTCACGGCATCAGATATCGGTCTCAAAGATCTTGTTTCTATTCGTGAGGGATTATGTGGGTATAAGGAGCCCATCCTTAAGGATATTACTTTATCGGTTGGTTCCATGGAACGTATTGCCATCATGGGGGATAACGGTTCTGGAAAAACTACGCTCATCAAAGCCATTTTAGATGATGCTACAATCACAAAATCTGGCTCTTGGTTGATGCCAAAACGCGAGGATATTGGCTACCTTGACCAACACTATAATACTCTCAATTCCCAGAAGACAGTTCTTGAGGTAATTCATGATTTAATTCCCACATGGTCTCACGCTGATATCAGAAGTCATCTCAACGATTTTTTGTTGCGAAAGAACGAGGAAATCAATGCTCCTGTTCATACCCTCTCGGGTGGAGAAAAAGCGCGCCTTTCTTTAGCCCAAATTGCCGCCAAAACGCCGAAGCTATTGATACTCGATGAGATCACCAATAACCTGGATCTTGAAACACGAGAACACGTGATCCAAGTTTTAACCGATTATCCTGGGGCCATGATTGTTATTTCCCATGATGAGGATTTTTTAAAGGCCATTAAGGTCACTCACTTTTACAATATAAATCAGGTGCTTGAAAATGAATAACGTGCTATCGCAAAACTTATGGTCTTTTATAGGACATTTTTTGAAGCCCTACAAAAACGTGTGTATTATTTATGTTTCTCTTGCGCTCCTTGCGGGCTGTTGGGCGCCTTTCAACAGCATGTTGATTAAGTCTATCATCAACTCCTTATCTTCATCACAAGCGGATAATATTTCGTTGTTGACTTGGCCAGCTGTGCTTCTTGTATTGAATTTTATCGTGTTTGACAACTTTACTTGGCGCTCGATTGGATACTTGAATTATAAGTTTCAGCCAGTGATTAAAAATCAAATCATTAGCGACGTTTTTAGGTTTGTCCTTGGATCTTCACATCAATTTTTTCATGATAATTTATCAGGTCGCCTCTCTAATCAGATTACGACGCTGGCTGATAATGTAGAGCGCATTCTCCATAACATATCCACAAATTTTATTCGAGGCTTTGCCTTACTCATTGTTGCGTTTATAAGCATGTATTATGTAAATCCAACGTTTTTTTATATATTAGCATTGTGGTTTCTTGCATTTTTTTCTTTTAGCATCCTCATGTCGAAACGTCTTATTCATTTATCGGATATCCATGCGGGTGCTGATTCAGTGATTTCAGGTCAACTCGTCGATAGCATTACAAATGCAAGTAACGTGCGCATTTTTGCGCGACGTCTTTTTGAGGTCTTACGCCTTGAAAAATATTTGCTTGTGACCAAAGAAACATTCCAAACAAAAGAACTCTTTTTAGTAAAGCTCAATTTTGTCCAGGGTATGCTGATTGCGACCATGCTTGGCGCCATGGCTTATTTCTTAATCCATTTGTACGCACAGCACCTGGTAACTGTGGGTGATTTTGCGCTTATTCTCGGATTAAGCATGGAAGTGGGGCATATAGCTTGGTTTACGATGTCACAAGTCGATGAATTTAATCAAGCCGTTGGAAAATGTAAACAGAGCCTCTCCTCTCTTATTGTGCCTCAAGAGATAAAAGATAAAAAAGACGCCACAAATTTAGTCATAACAAAAGGCCAAATTACTTTCTCTAACGTCAAGTTCCATTACAAGGGCACAGAACCCCTTTTTCAAAATAAATCTGTCACCATTGAAGCGGGCCAAAAAGTTGGTCTCGTTGGTTATTCTGGTGGGGGGAAATCCACATTCGCGAACCTCATCCTTAGACTTTATGATGTGACGGATGGTCAAATTCTGATCGATGGCCAAGATATTCGTGACGTCACCCAAGATAGTTTATATAACAATATTGCCACGATCCCTCAGGATCCCTCGCTTTTCCATCGCACGTTGATGGAGAACATCCGCTATGGGAGAATTGATGCAACCGATGAAGAAGTGCGTGAAGCTTCAAGGCGCGCTCATGCTCATGAATTTATTCAAGACCTTCCCCAAGGCTATGATTCTCTTGTGGGGGAAAGAGGAGTCAAACTCTCAGGTGGGCAACGGCAACGAATTGCAATTGCTCGCGCGATCCTTAAAAACGCCCCCATCTTGATTTTAGATGAAGCCACGTCACAACTCGATTCCGTGACAGAGCGCTTTATTCAAGACTCCTTATGGGAACTTATGCAAGAGAAAACCACTATCGTTATTGCTCATCGCCTCTCCACCCTCCTTCACATGGACCGCATTATTGTATTTGATCGCGGCAAGATTGTGGAAGACGGGATGCATCAGGAACTTCTTGTCAAAGGAGGGATCTACAAAACGCTCTGGGAAACGCAAGTGGATGGTTTCTTACCGGATAAAAAGACGCCATGATGAGGATTTTTTAAATGAAATTGGAATGAATGCATATTATCAAATAACTCCTAACCAGACAATTGAGAGACTATGATGAGTAAAATTATCTTTTTAAACGGCTGCTCTTCCTCAGGGAAAACCACAATTTCAAAAGCGATTCAACATTTCGCTGAAACGCCGTGGCTTTTGATAGGTGTCGATACTTTTATTCAAATGATGCCAAATCAGTATACGGCATTTGGAGAAAAGGCCAGTGAAGGCTATGCATTTATCCCTGGCGTCAATGAACGAGGGGTTACAATGGAAGTGCGTTCGGGTCCGTTTGGCAAAGCCTTTTTTGAAACCGCTCCGTATCTTGTGAGAACTTTAGCAGATCAAGGTTTTAACATTATCGTTGATGAGGTTTTATTAAAAAATGATACGCTACTTCAAAGATATATTTCTGAATTGAGATCCCATACAGTTTATTTTATTCAAGTGACATGTGATCTTAAAACCATGCAAGAGCGGGAGATTACAAGACAGGACCGTGCCCATGGTCTTGCTAATGCACAGTTTGATATTGTTCATGAGGAGCATTATAAATATGATATGACAGTGGATACCACCCGAACTTCAGCCTTTGACTGTGCTCAAAAGATTCTTAATTTTATATCTCACCAACCCAATCCTGAAGCATTTAAGGAATTGAAGACAATTTTTAGTCGAATGGATTAAGTTTTTGTCTGAAAACTACCCATCCAAACGACCACATTTCAGTTTAAATTTTTTATCAACATCATCAGCCGGAAATCCTTAAACATCCATAGTATTTTGAAGTTCTGACGGAAAAAATTTGTAAATATTCATAAATATAATATAAAATAAAATTCCTTATTTTTTAGATAGTGTCGTCACGAGATAAAAAATGCAGGGAAGTAACAGACGTCACGATATTTCAGATCAAACATGGAGCTTGCTAGAGGCAGAAGAAAGAGCTGCAAAACTACCAGCTTTATTATCTCTTCCAATGATGATTTTTATTTTTCCTTGCATTTATATTGTAATCATTGGGCTGGCGGCGATAAAAGTTATGGAAGTCATGGCCCATTAAATTCATGGATTTAAGCTAAGAAGGAAGAACTTGATGAACGTGTGTCGTTATTGTTAGAGGATTTAGCGGTAAGATCAGAAATTGATAAGTAAAGGTCCCATCTATATCGGCGGAAACATGAGGAGTCATTGTAACGGTGTATGTTAAGGCATTGGTTGGAAAATTCACCATAGACGATGCAAAGTTTTCTATTGTTGAACCTGAGCTTGTTGGATGAACAAAAGCATAACGTGCGCCATAAGATGCTCCATACTGCAGTGCTGAAACCCCCCAAAGAACATATCCTAATTCGATAATTCCGAAAATCAGCAAAAGATAAACGGGTAGGATGAATGCAAACTC
>DATKTE010000120.1:0-4493 GCA_035531295.1 Alphaproteobacteria bacterium | reverse complement strand
ACGATAGTTTTTCCCTAAGGGGCATAAGAGTTGCTTAGAATATTCTGCCCTTTCGCGTCGCAGGCGCGAACAACCCCCCAAGAACTCCCATCACTGTTCAACCCCCGGCGACCCCAAGCCAGAGGAAGTTTCTTGGCTTAGAGAGCACGGAGAGAGAAATTGCGTCAATGAGCGCAGTCGATAAGGCGTGAAGAATCGCATTGACTTGTCCATGGATGGACTGATGTCGAGGTGCCATGGATGGCAAGGAGCGACCACATTCAGAGAAACCCAGAGGTTATGCGTTTTAGCCTTATCGACTAGCGAATAGCAATAGATCACGATAGTCTCCAGTGGAGAGTATCGCCGAAACCGTGATCCCTAAAGGAATACATACCGGCGTAGGAAGTGCGACGTGCCAAGAAACTTCCTCCCTAAAGCATACGGCTTACTGCTATTTCATCACAGTTGGGGAACTTGATACAATTAATACACTCTGTCCAAACTTTTTGTGGCATTTGATCTTTACTGACCTCTTCATATCCACAGTATTTAAAGAACTCCGGCTGATAAGTCAACGCAAAAATCTTCGTACAGCCTAGATCCCTAGCTTCTTCTTCAAGTGCTTTAACTATCTGTGTTCCGATACCCCTTCGTTTATATTCGCTAGAAACTGCCAATGCTCGTATTTCTGCCAAGTCACTCCACAGGATATGGAGTGACGCAACCCCCACCAAATAAGTATCTACTTCCGCCAGCATGAACTCGCGTATATTTTCATATAGCATATTTCTTGATCGGGGAAGCATGAGTCCTTGTTCTGCATTACTATTAATCAATAACATCATCTCTTTAACATCTGATATACGAGCCTTACGCAATCTCATCTTTTTTTCTCCTTTTAGTTTTGCATAATTATACAACATATACTATATTGTTGCATCTTCTTTTTTAAAGAAATAGCTATCTAGAGATTGATAATAGCCTCTTCCTATAATTTTGCTAAATTTGTCGATTTTTTTCTTAAACTTATTTCATATAAACTTTCATCTTTGGGTATATTGAGCCAACTTCTGGTGTAATTTCCTTATTACATTATCTCCTTTTTCTTACAAATTTCTGCGACATATTGTGGTACACTATTTCAGTAATAAGTTGCTTATAGTAGTTTTGGGAAGGAGATTAATATTGTGGCTGCCCTAAAATCGGGATTTCGCTCTCTCCATCGACAAAGTGCCTTACTATTTTCCTCTCTCGTCTTTATAATAATCATTGGATTAATCAATTTCATTCCCCTTCCAGTTTTCTTCCGCATTGTTCTCTTATTGGCTCTAGCTCATGTCGTCTTTCTGCTATTTTTCCTCGGAATGATGTTTTATTATGACAAACATCAAATTAAACAAAGACTACTTCAACAACGTCATATCAAAGCGATGCATGTGATGCTTCGGCAAAATCACCCATTAATCCAAACAGTCGACTATTCTCGCGAAGCGGTTATCATATTGGACAATGCAGGTGCCATTATTGATTCAAATCCTCAATCTTCCCAACTTCTATCTTTATCCGAATCATTCTTAATTGGCCAATCTATATCCAATGTTTTAGGTATCCTACCTAATTTTGATCCAATCAGCTTACCAGAGAACGGCGAATTTATCTGGGGAACACAGAATAAGATAGTAAAGTTTCGAACTCGCCCTTTGCTAAACTACGACATTCCATCGGGCACGCTTTTGACTCTTTTCGATATCAGCGAAGCAATAAAACGCATGGAGGCGAATGTACAAACAGCGAAATTTTCAGTTATTAGTGAGATTTCAGCTGGCTTAGCGCATGAAATCCGCAACCCCTTGACAACGATTAAAGGGTTTATGCAACTTATTACGCCTGAGCAATGGCCTGAGTCATTCCGTCCGTATCAACAACTTATTCTTGATGAGATCCAGTCCATCGATCTAGTCTTGAGTAAATTTGTCTTATCTGCAAGTCCTTCCGCGCCCCAAATGCAGCAACTTAGCCTAATAGAAACCATTTATGCCACGACACAATCGATTCAACCTTTTAGACTAAGGCAAGGCGTTACCCTTATTCTAGAACTCTCTTCTCCTTCTGTATATGTCATGGGTGACCACGAACAACTTCTCCAGGCTCTATTATCTCTTCTAAATAACGCGATCAAAGCCTCACCCAAAGGAGGTAAGGTTATTATACGATTATCAGAATACGAATCCCACGCTAGGATAAGCGTAATCGATGAGGGCCCTGGTATCCCGAAAAACCTGCGTTCTCGTGTCCTTGATCCGTTCTTTACTACACAAGCAGACGGTACCGGGCTGGGGTTAACCATTGCGCAACAAATCATTCTCGCACACAATGGCAAGCTTCACTTTTCAGAATCTATACCCCCTAGCGGAACAGAAGCGATGATTGATTTACCCCGTTTGTCAAAGTTTACGAGTATCCTTTCTGCATAAGTGAATGGTTCAAAAGAGTTCGACAATTAAGTTCATAAATTCCTTTGTCCTGCCAATTTCCTGGTAACGTCCAGATCGGAAACTTATCCATATCATTTAACCAACAATACCAGCGCCGAAGGTCCTCCTCCATGCCTAGTGTCGTAAGCCAATGCACTCGGCCATCCCAAACTAATGAATTCCCTTGTGCATCTTTCGCATTGACTAAAAGGAGGCTCTTTTCTAACACACCTGCTAACAAAATGCTTTGAGACGCTTTCAACAGTGGCTTTTCGAATATCGGGCATATGACACTTAACTGACCGTTGCCTTGAAAAAAATGCCATTCCTCCAGTTCGAGTACTGAATTTTCGCTACGTTCTTTAGGAAGCCAGGGCCAAGGCCAAGGACTCCCCCATAGCGATTTCAAGACTCCGTCTCCCTGATGCAACCACAAAGCAAGGATATCTTGCGTGCGAAGTTTGCCCTCTTTTTCAAGGGATTCAAGGTAGTCAAGAATCCTCAGAATGACCGTACAAAATTCCGAATTAAGTGAGCCTGAAGCATCCACCCACCCATGTTTTTGCCACTTCAGTATTTTTTCGTTATTCTTAAGCCACTTTACTTTGCTGTTCAGTTCAAATTTTTTACCCTTACGTCGCACTTCGGCAATCTCAAAATTCCCCCAAAGGAAAGCAATATGCTGAGGTTTTATTTCTATGCGGACGCGTCGGCAGGCCAAACTATCAAAGAACTTGTTCACAATCCTGAGTTGTTGCTGAGCGACTGGATTTAAACTTTGTCCCCAGCGTTTCCAATCCGGACGTTCTTCCCCTAGGGCGTAACGCGACTGGCTACTGTGATGTTCTTCGGGGATAAGGTATAAGCTCGGCGTAAGTTTTTCACGCCAATAAACTGCCCTAGCAGAGATGTTTCCCCCAATTTTAGAAACCCCATGTAAAAATGCTGATGAAAAATTAGGGGCCACAAAATAAATCACAGTCTTAGCGCCATTACTAAGTCGATTCCCCCATAATAAACCAGCTAGAAGGAATTCCTCTTCGCGCATATTAGAAGAGCTGGCAATGATACCGACTCGCAATGTTGTCTCGCCGCCCATAAAATAAGCAAACAGCGGGGAGAGGCGGTTTTCCTTTTTTTTGTCCTCTGGACATTCTAGCCAGTCCCTAGCAATAAACACGTCAGGATGAGCTTCCCAGATCATATTCCAGGTGATACTCACAATGTACCTCCCTTAGCTTTTCTCCATAAGCATGTTTACGCGCTAAGAGAGGATATCATGACACATTCAAAGAAAACTCAAAGCCTTAGTTACACAAAGTTGTCGCACTGTTCTTATTATGCCTCCTGCTGCTTTTCCAGGAGACCATCGAAAAAGACAGAGAGCGCATGATTCAACTCTTCATGTAAATCACCCACACCTGAAACAAACCAGCGGATGAAATGTTGTACCATCATACCTTCCAAGCTTTCGGCTAAAAAAGCGGGATCAAACGCACAGCTAATTTCGCGGTTTTGTTGCCCAACTGTTAAAATAGCCAAAAGGCCATAATGCAAACTCATGTCATAATCCGCACCTTCGCGATTTCGTACAGTGACCCACGCTATTTCCCGGTCTTTTATCATGAATTCAGCCCAATCATGGAGAAGGGTTCCTAAACGCTGACGTGTATCCAGACTAGGTTTTTGACGGCCATTGTTGATGAGATCTTGCCATGTACGACGCGAAAATTCAGAAATAACGGCTTCTTTGGTGGGAAAATAGTTATAAAAGGTTCCTTTTCCCACATCAGCATGTTGCGTGATCTGTTCAACAGAAGTGGCCGTAAATCCCTGCATACGAAAAAGGTGCATTGCATTCGAGAAAATCTTTTCGCGTGTTTCTTTTTTCTTGCGCTCTCGTCGAGACAAATCAGTCACCTTAAATCCCCCTTATATCCATATTAGAGATTGAATAATCCTACTTATACCATTCTCTAATATCCATAATTTTCCTTCTTTTTTTCTAGGGGATTTCTAATTTTCAAAATATATTTA
>DATKTE010000119.1:0-3300 GCA_035531295.1 Alphaproteobacteria bacterium | reverse complement strand
CAGGAGGAATTACAAGAGCTTAAAAGTGCTTTATCTAAGGGTATAGGAATACGTGAAGAATTAGGCGATTTGATGTTTTCTATTGTCAATTTATCTCGATTTTTAAAGCTTGATGCGGAAGAAGTTCTAAGGGATACCATAAATAAGTTTCAACGTCGTTTTCTAAAAATGGTGGAGTTAACTCGAAAAGACGGTCTGAACTTAGAACAATTATCTCTCGATAGAATGGATGTATTTTGGGAAAAAGCTAAATCCGAAGAAAAAAGTGGTAAATTAATCTAAAATAAATTAAAAAAGCAGGAGATTGATTATTTATCGCGAAATATAAATTGTCGTGATAAGATAAGTTATTAGGAGGGACTATTTTTGAATAAGGCTGAATTAGTTAGCGCTGTTGCTGAGAAGGCTGACATGTCCAAGAAAGATGCAGAAAAGGCTGTTAGTGCCGTTTTTGCTACAATCGAGGAGTCCTTGGCGCAAAGTGAAAAAGTTCAACTGGTTGGTTTTGGAACGTTCGAAGTAAAAGATCGTGCGGAACGTACGGGAAGAAATCCTCAAACGAAGGAAACTATCTTGATTCCTGCGGCTAAGGTACCTGGCTTTAAAGCGGGGAAGGCTCTTAAAGACGCTGTCCAAAAATGAGTCTTCGGACATTTTTGCAAAATCAGGTTCCAGGTCTTTTCTGGAGCCTGATTTTGTCTATTAAAAAAAGAGAGGATATGCAGGCATGCGCATTGATAAATACTTAAAAGTTTCTCGCCTGATAAAGCGACGCACGGTTGCAAAAGATGTCTGTGTTGGGGAAAAGATCGGAATAAACGGACGGGTTGTAAAACCCTCAGCAGAAGTCAAGATAGGGGACCGTATCACCCTAGAGATGGGGAATCATGTTCTTGAAGTCCAGGTTCTGGCGACTCCGAACAGTGTAAGAGCTAATGAAGCGCAAACCCTCTATGAATTGATTCGTGATGAACGAAAGACAGAGTCTTAAGGTTAAAGACTCTGTCTTTTTCTTTGGCTCTGTTCGTATATTTTGTTGCTATCACCAAGTCACACGCTCAACGAAGCCACAGGCCGCCACGGACTGCTGCCCCGTATGGCAAGGGGCATCATATATTGCTGAAATCCCAGCCCTTGTCTCCCATCGCGCCTTTGCGTCAAAGACGCAAACAGTCTCCCAGGAACTCCCACACGTCATTCCAACCCCCGGCGACCCAAGCCAGAGGAAGTTTCTTAACTTAGAGAGCACGGAGAGAGGAATTGAGTAAATGAGTGCAGTCGATAAGGCGTGAAGAAACGCATTGGTTGACATTCAGAAAGCCCAGAGGTTATGCGTTTTAGCCTTAGCGATAAGCGAATAGCGATGGATCACGATAGTCTCCAGTGGAGAGTATCGCCGAAGCCGTGATCCCTTAAGGAATACCTACCGGCGTAGGATGTGCGAACGGGTTAAGATACTTCCTCACTTCTAAAGGACGTGCAAGGTGAATAGGTTTTAAGAAGAAAAAGAGATAGGGGGATGGGGCATGGTGGACAAAGTTGGCAAGGGACATCGCCTTGTCATGGAAAATCGAGAACAAATTGCGTTGACAGGCGTACAGAAAGTACAGTCCTTTGACCCCAAGGAAATTGTTCTTGAAACTGAGCTTGGGATATTGAGTATCAAAGGGGAACAACTAGGCATCAAATTGCTTAATCTTGAGGAGGGTAAGATTGATCTTCAAGGGCATGTCGGTGCTTTAATCTATCATCGAAATACGAGCGGGGGTTCTCGTCAAGGATTAATGAACCGTATTTTTCGTTAAAAAGCCTCCATCATCAGAAGAAAGGAGGAAGAACAATCTCAGAATTCACGACGCTTTTTTGGGTAATTGCGGCTGGGGCGGCTGTTGGAATAGTTTTTGACTTTTATCGTTCTTTTCGACGTTGGCAAGGCTGGGGACAGGTTTTGACCTTTATAGGCGATATACTCTTTTCACTAGTTGCGCTGTTTATTCTTTTCCGCTTTTTTGAAAGGGCAAATGCGCTAGCCTTTCGTTTTTATATTATTTGGGGTAGTTTGCTCGGCTTGGCCCTATATTTAAGATTATTGAGCCATTCTTCCCTACGCTTCTATTTTGGGCTCTATCAAGTAATAAATTACCTTGCAGAACTTATCCACAGAGGGATAAAGATTCCAATTAGGGGGCTCGTTCTTATCATGCGACCGCCCTATGCGATATTGAAATGGCTTAGTATGCTACTCTATCGGATTGGAGAACTTTTTTTTCTTGAGGTAATTATGCATATCAAAAAGAGGCTGAAGGGATGGTGGAACAGTCTCATGCCGCCCAGGACAAATGGTTGAATTTTCAAAGAGGGATTGATTACCTAAGGGGGAATGGATATAATGGATTTATCTTAATAATTTGTCCGTGGTTTGTAGGTGTTTTGTAAGTTATTTGTCCACATATTATCCACACTTGTGTATAACTTTTCAGTAAGGGCGTGCCACAGTGCAATTAGAAATTAGGGGTTTGGAAAAACTAAGTTTTCGGGAACGCCAAGCGGTGATCCTCAAAGAAAGTGGAAAATCCTTTGAAAACATCGCCAAACAACTCCATCTCAGTCAAAGTTCTGTGGCAACTTTATTAACTCGTGCAAGAAGCAAAGGGTATGAGATTGTTTGTATTATTCCGGGCGGGGAGCTTGGTTTAGGGGGAGAAGAACTGGATGAAGAGGGCTCGTCAGAAGATTAAAACTCAAAATCGGCCGAGGGTTCGACTTCGTAGCAGTACCATTTTTGGTTTATGCTTTATGGTCGCTGTAGTTGGAAGCTCCGCTTGGCAAATATGGAAACTTCGTTCTCAGGTCGAAGAACAATTAGCCCATTTGAATCAAGAAAAGATAACATTACTTCAACAGGAAAAACTTCTTCACGATGAAATTGCTCAACTAAACACTCCAAGTTACATCGAAAAATTAGCCCGAGAGCAGTTAGGACTCGTAAAACGAGGTGAAATTCTCATTTCTCCCAAGAATTAATACCCCATATTGGTTTCTTACCTTGACAGGCGTGAAATATGCTGCATATAATATAGAGTAAGTATATATTGATCATCACAAGGAGGAGTTTACTTCGTATGGCCATTGACGTTGGCAGTATTGTTGAAGGAGTCGTGACAGGGATCACGAACTTCGGAGCATTTATTGAGTTGCCGGATAGAGTAACCGGTCTCGTACATATCTCGGAAGTCGCTGATGCCTATGTTAAGGACGTCCGAGATTATTTAAAGGAACAGGATCATGTTAAAGTTAAAG
>DATKTE010000118.1:0-3514 GCA_035531295.1 Alphaproteobacteria bacterium | reverse complement strand
TTGAGGGCAACCCCGATGCTCTTTCACCAAGGTATTCTTTATAGAGGGCAAGAGCGGGTTTCCCATCAAGTTCATAAAGAATGTTTCCTTCAGAACGCGTAATATAACGTTCTGGACCAAAAATATCCCACCCACCGCGCGATGCATATCCAATTTGAACTGCATCACCATAGAACCCTACTGCGGCAATACGGTCTTTATGAACCTCTCCATTTATGACAATCCATGTTTCTTTAAACCGATCTCCATCCCCTGCTAACCCACCAGTAATAATAACATTTTCATTTCCTATGGTATTTAAACCTTTAACAAGCTCTGATCCATTGACCAACAACCCATCAGACAACACAAGAATTCCACGCAAGTCATCCTTATCCAACTCTTTCGCAATTGATTGACCCGCTGCAAAGGAATCCTCAGAATTATGAACAGAAACATAGGCAAGTTTAAGGAAAGTTTTTCTGAACCTAGTAACAGCAACAGATATACTTTTATCTAAAACCTGAGGCCCAAATATTTCTCCCGCACTAGAACATCCAATAAGTTTAGATTTTGGGTATTGTTGCGCAAGCTCTTTCAAAGGACCAGGGTCATTAATAAATTCGGGAGCTGCAAAAACAAGGACCAATGTTTGTTCCGAATCCAACTGAGGGAAGCTCTTAATCGACCAGCCTTCTTTGCTTGTATACTTAAATGTTTCTATTTCCACGTTTCTCCCCCATTCATACAGCGCAATCATCTCAATTTTATATATTACACCTTTTTTATTAAGAAATTATGTAACGTGGAAAGATTTGTGTATGCAGTATCCTGCTTTCGTTTTTAACTTATTTTAAATCATTTTCATTTATGTTGATATTAACTTTATCAATATGAGGAAAACACATGAACAATTATCTTTTAGGAAGCCTAGTAGCCGCTATATGTCTTTTTATGGTGGAAGAAGTGCAGTCTCAACAAAGTCTAGGAGCTTGTGGACCAGCTGCGGGTGCTTGTCCGGGTAAATTAGATTGTGTTCCCTACATTTCAGGTCAAATTACGACTCAAAAAACTGTATGCTGTCCACATGGGAACGTAATAGCTTGCGACGATAAATGTTGCCCTGCGGGACAGACATGTGTGCTAGATTCTCTCGGTCAAAATACTTATCACTGTGGTACACCTCAGCAGCAATAAGAGCTACAAATCAATCTAACGGAATTAAAGTAATTTTATGGTTTTTGATTCCTATAGCTACTTTGCCTGTTTTTAAAGCCAGTGCTGCATTGCCAAAGACTTCGCGGCGCCAGCCTTCTAGGGCGGGAACTTGGGGATCAGGAGATCGCGCAATTGTTTCTAAATCTCCACTTGTTGCAATCAACTTTGGGGCCACCGAATATTTTTCAGATTTAATTTTTAATAAAAGCCTTAACATCTCAATAAGTGCAGATGCACCCGGAGGTGAAGCGCCCTCTTTTTTAACCTGAGGGCAATCTTCTAAAGGCAAAGCATGAGCTTTTTCGATGAGTTCCAAAACGGTTTTGCCCTCTTTCCCGTCAATGAAAGAAGAACTAAGTCCTCGCATCCGACCTAACTCTGAAACGTTGCGCGGAGAAGCCGCGGAAAGCTCGAGCATAACTTCATCTCGTAGCACACGTCCTCTTGGTACATTTCGTTGTTGAGCCGTAATTTCCCTCCAAGCCGTAATTTCTCTTAAAATGGCTAACATACGCGGTTTTGGCGAGCGTACTTTGATCTTTTTCCATGCGTCATAAGGATCTATCATATAGGTTGCTGGGTCAGTCAGAATGCTCACCTCTTCCTTCATCCAATGAAGTCGATCCTCGTCAAGAATCCTTGCATACAGCTTCTCATAAATGATGCGTAAGTGAATGACATCTCCTAAAGCATAGATAAGCTGCTTTTCGGTTAAGGGACGCTGAGCCCAATGGGTATAGCGAGATGATTTATCAATCGATACCTTTGCGTATTTTTGGACAAGAACGTCATAGCCCACTGACTCGCCAAAGCCACAGACCATTCCTGCAATTTGCGTATCAAAGAGGGGCTCGGGAATTTGTCCCGTTAAATGATAAAAGATTTCAACATCCTGCCGTCCTGAATGAAATACCTTGATGACATGAGGATTTTGTAAAAGATCGAAAAAAACTTGAAGCTCAATTCCTTTTGCCAAGGGGTCAATAGCAACGGCCTCTTCAGGCAATCCCACTTGAATAAGACAGAGCTGAGGCCAGTAGGTGGTTTCCCTAACAAACTCTGTGTCTACCATAATATAGGGCAATTTTGCGGCGCGTTCGCAAAAGGCTTTGAGATCTGATGTGTTCGTGATTAAACTCATACATTCTCGTTACCATTGAATGCGAGTCTTGACAAGAGACTCAGAATCCTTACGACTATAAAATTGAAAACGATCAACAAGAGTAGAGCTATGTTAAATCCATATCGTACACAAAATTGTGGGGCCTTGCGCCTAGAAAACACTAAACAAACGGTCCGCCTTTCAGGATGGGTTCATCGAAAACGAGACCATGGACAACTCCTATTCATTGATCTTCGCGATCACTACGGCATCACCCAATGCGTGATTGACACCGAGAACTCCCATTTTCAGGAAGCGGAAAATGTTCGGCTTGAAAGTGTAATTACAGTCATTGGTCGTGTCGTTGAAAGAACACCGGAGACCGCAAATTCTCATATGGCGACAGGTGAAATTGAAGTGGCCATAGAAGAAATCATCCTTCAATCTCGGGCTGATCCCCTCCCCCTTCAAGTCAACAGCAATGCAGAATTTCCCGAAGAAACGCGACTTAAGTACCGCTTTCTAGACTTAAGGCGTGAAAAAATGCACTCGAACATTGTGTTGCGCAGCCAAGTTATTTCTTCTTTACGCCAGAAAATGATCAACCAGGGATTCTTAGAATTCCAGACTCCCATCCTCACGGCCAGCTCACCAGAAGGCGCTCGGGATTATCTTGTGCCTAGCCGTCTTTATCCTGGTAAGTTTTATGCCCTTCCTCAAGCCCCACAGCAGTTTAAGCAACTCCTCATGGTGGCAGGATTTGATAAATATTTCCAAATCGCCCCTTGCTTTAGAGACGAAGATGCAAGGGCTGATCGTTCTCCGGGTGAATTCTATCAGCTTGACTTTGAAATGTCCTTTGTGACCCAAGAGGAAGTCTTTGCCGCCATTGAACCAGTGCTGTATGATGTTTTCGTCGAGTTTGCGAGGGGTAAAACAATTTCCCCCCTTCCCTTCCCCCGCATTCCTTTTGCCGAATCTATGCTCAAATATGGAACGGACAAACCTGATTTACGAAATCCTCTAGTGATCAGCGATGTGACAGAAGTTTTTCAAGGTTCGGATTTTGGACTCTTTGCAAAAGCCATTGAGAATGGATCTATTGTCAGAGCGATCCCTGCTCCCGGAACGGCGAATAACCCACGCAGTTTCTTTGATAAAATGAACGACTGGGCTCGCGAACAAGGAGCTGGTGGGCTCGGCTACATAGTTCTA
>DATKTE010000117.1:0-10085 GCA_035531295.1 Alphaproteobacteria bacterium | reverse complement strand
GTGAACTTCACTCATTAGTTTAACTTTCTTTCTTCCAATCCATAGCCAAAATTTCTTTTCTTTGGGTCAATATAATCAGTAATAAGCTCTCCCTGAAGATGAGATACCTCATGCTGCACCATTCCAGCCTGTTTCTTAAATTTAGAACGCCAAATTTTCTTACTTCCTTCTTCATCAAAATATTGGACAGTGATTTCCTTCCACCGGTCTAAAATGACGCCAATTCCAGGAATAGATAGGCAGAACTCTGGCTGGCTAAACTTTGCTCTACTGTGAGCAATAATGGTGGGATTAATAAAGACGATTGGTTCTCCGTTTAACATAGCACAGAATGCCCTAGTGCTCCGTCCAATTTGATTCATGGCAAGACCGGTTCCAATTCGATCATTCCACAATTGAAGCATAATGGATTCTAAATTGGCTATATCTTCCTTGGCTTGCCTTGAGAGTGGAAATTGAACCTCTTTTAGCTTGGTCCTAAGGATAGCGTCTGTTGCTTCTCCAGATACTACGAGGTCCTCGTGAGGCTTAATAATTTGTTCTTGCTCCTGCGGAGCTTCCTCTTGAACCTCGTCTAAACCACCTTGAACACTTTCTGGCTCTTGTTCATCGAGCGGATTCAAATTATCCATTCTTTATTATACCCTAAAAGACCGATTTTTTGAAAAAATTTTTGGAAAAAGTTTGGAAAAACTCTTCACTTTTTCGGGGCTAAAACGCCCCTCAAAAGGAGTTTGCACGGCAAACTCTATCAAGAAGGCAACTGCCACCTATTCATCATTTACTACCTTTTGCCGATCTACCCCAAGAATCCTGCGCTCCATTGGATGAAGAAGCGATTCTTCAACAACTTCATAGATGCCACTAGAATAGCTACTCGTAGCCTTCTTCATTTTTCTGTAATCTTTCCAACCCTCTTTTGTTGCCGTGTTCGTATTGTAGCAATCCCAGACTTCTCGCCAATTACTAGACAAAATAGCAATTTGAACATCATTATTGAGACCTTGAAACCAATTTAGAAACCATTCTGCTCTCGCAGTTGCAATGCTTCGCCCTCTCTTTTTAGAACCTACCCCATTGTCGTTTGGATGAACAACAGAGTTAGCTCTCAGATAAAAGGAAGTTCCTGGAATTTGAGCAATTGCCACGCTTCCCTTCAAAGTGCCCCTTCTGGGAACGATCTGAATATGACCATAATACTGTTCAACCAAATTAATAAAACTTTCTGATACGTGATTATAGTCATTAGTAAGAGCCGTTTGGATCGCACTATATGATCTTAGACTTACTGGCTTTCCTTCATTATAGTCATGATAGCCATAGATGTTGAGTTCTTCATTCCACATCGAAAAAATCCTTTCTTAAACTATGCACTTACTTTTGTGCCAAAAACTTCGTCGTCAAGCAGCAATTCATCACTTCCAACGGCATCTAAGCCATTCTGAGTAATGCTGCGTCCATGCGAACAAACGCTGATAAGATCCTTTTTTGTCAAAAATGCCTCTGTCATCTCATATTCTTCTTTTTCAACGCTCAAATAGGCAAGAAGCCCCCTCATACTCACATAATCCCGCCCCGCCAAGTACTTCAGGAGCCGCACATCTTGCTTCGTTAGCCCTTCTGGCGTCAATTCTAATTGATGAAGAGTTTCAGACACCACTCCGTCGTCAATTGTTTTTTTACCATAAATCATTGCGCAGTCACATATTTGTAGCAGATTTCTCACAGATCGAGAAATTTTTGCAAAGCTTTTTAATGCGTCAGCATCAGCCTTAAATTCGTTTTTCTCAAAATGAAGACGTGCAATTAACATTAAGTCATCTTCTTCATATTCGTTGAAAGAAAGATGGATGCAGCGGCTAATAAGAGCCTTGCTTAGACGCCCCATATGGGTTGTAGCAAACAAAAAGGATACATGGGTCGGAATCTCAAAGCGATAGATCTCAATACGCTTACCCGCCTTAATACGAGTTTCCATCGTAAAAGGTTCTTCAAGACAGGTTAAAAACGAAGTATCAATGCGACGCTTCATTTCTCCAGCCTCATCAATAAGAAGAATCGCACGCCCATCACCGCTACAAGGTGTTTTTAAGAAACGATTTAGAGTGAGACTATTTTCCAGATTGACAGCATTTATATGGTAAAGTTTTGCGCCAGCTTCTTCTGCGAAAGCCCGCGCCATATGGTTTTTGCCGTTACCAGCCGATGCCGTGAGAAGAATCGGTGGAATGCGGCGTTCAGAATGAGCAAAAACGCGCAGCCGCTCTTTAATGGCTTGTTGACCAATGAAAGAGTTGATGGGGGATTTTCTATCTATTTGATCTTTTGCTACCGTACTCATAGGATGTGTTTCTTTACGTCTTTCCAGTAAATTGCCCTCTTTGTTTCTGCTATTCTCTTCAGCTTTGGCTCTTTATAAAGCCTTTTCGTTTTGAGGGTTGTTGCTAAAACAAGACCAAGTATTTCAACTATATTTCCTTCAATAGTGGTCATTATTACTACTTCATTATCGTTTGGGGCGGTCAATAATTTATCACTTTTTTGAAAAAGAAAAGAAATACCATAAAGAGATCCAGAAGATTTGGACTGACTCTTAACATGAAAGAGAAGAACTCCATCCGTTAGGTCGGCTCCAAAACTCTTCTTTCTTTCTTCATAGATGGTGAAGTCCGGCTTCTCAACTTGAAACCCCTTCTTTCTCAAATATCGATAGGCGGCAATCTCTGCAACCTTTCCGTCTCGGATTTGCTCCGTAATTTTGTCCTGACTTAGTTGCCCGCGCCTTGCGTAACAGCCTTTTGATGTCTTGTATTGTTGTTCTGCGTATTGATTACATTTTTTTATGTCTTTGTCGCTCACCTGTAAGAGCAATTAAGACTCCTTGTCAAAAAATCCTAAAAATTTGAAAATAGTATGACCAAACCGGTTCATCTTATCAGTTCTGTCGTATTTTGCCAAGACCGTTTCAATTGGCTTATCTTTTGTCGCACCATCATTATACAGACTTATTACTTTTAATATATGGAAGTCCACATATGGGGTTCCTTTTTGTACGGCAAGGGTCGTGCCGTCCTTAGGACCACCGCTTAACTCAACGACTTCTGTCATGAATCCCGCGCCCCCTTGCGTCGTCTCTACAAAATTTGCAACGATTCTGATAAACGCGCAGTCGTAAAATGGTAAATTCTTCGCCCGGTTCCAACTTTAAATTCTCGTCTCCACTATACCAAGTTGAACCACAATCGCGACACTCGGTATATTGAAAGGTTTTCATGTATTCGCCATCGCCAGCCATTGTTACTCCTTACAATACCTTGACTTTAAAAGCGACAAAACTTTAGTTAAATCCTGTTTAATTAATGTTCGACTTTTTCCATACAGTGGCTCCATTTCCACTAGTGTGTGTCGATAGAAGTAGTAATCAATGAGAAGATTTCTATTATAAGGTTTAAGCGAATGCAACATCGTATTAATATCCATACGAATATCATTTTGTGGTCTATACTGAAGCGATGATGGCACTATTGACGGGTCTTCTAAACTTACTGTTCCAGAAGCACGCATCTGTTTTGTAGCATATCTCTTCAAATGTGAATATATGCGATGATAAAGATAAGTTGTAACACTAACGCCCTGGTCAACATCAAAGTTATCCATAGCCTCATAGGCGGCTACAAGACCTTCTTGAGTTAGGTCATCATAAAAAGTGTTGGCATATGGAAATTTATTGCGTACCTTATTAGAAGATGCAATAACAGCATTATTTATTTCGTCTTGAAATTTGATCACCCTGCACCAACCTATCCAAAATTTGACAGTTTAGGACTTTTATGCGAATAGCACGAGCTTCCTCAGAAAGATGTTCAAAGTTTTCAATGGTTACTTCGTCACCAGTAATTAGTTTACTTAAGTCAGGCTGCACTTCTTTATAAAAAATACGACGACCATGTATAGATGAAATAGCAAACTTATTAATACCAAGACCATATTCCTCGGTAACTTTCCAAAGAATACTTTTAATGGTAGAAAGGGTGCCCTTGTAAAGCATTCCTTTTCCATTGACAAAGATAACTCTCAGTTGAAGCTTCGTTGCATTACTATATTTAAACTTCCTTTTTGCCTGTTTGAGAGTATCGTCAAGTTCGTTGAAGATTTCTGACCAAGTTGTCATAGTGCTCCCTTCGCATGGTCCTCCCTGTTACTAATGAGCCCACTTTGAGCCATCTTGGCAATCTTTTTCCAAATTTTATCAGAATTTTTTCTTAATTCCTCATCTTTTTGTCTATAAATATAGACGCAGGGATGCGGGACCACAATCACAAGCCCATGAGCCGTATCAAAAATTTCGCCCATCTGTTTCATAATCTGGATAGGTTGTCCAGTTAGGACTTCTGCGGCACCTGCGCCCATTGCTACAATTAGTTCAGGTTGTATGATTTGGACCAACCTGTCAAAACGCGGTCTGCAAGCGGCGTAATGCGAAGCGTCAGGCTTAATATTTTTGCCATTTTTAGTTGAACGACAAACAACAGGATTAGCAATATAGACAAGATTCTGCAATTCGTAATAAGATAGAATTTGCTTTAATTTTCCACCGGCTGGCGCGTTCTCATAAAAATCTATCCCAGTAGCCGCCTCTTGACCTCCAGGTGCCTCGCCCACAAGGAGAAGTGGTGCGTCTGGATTACCCCTTCCAAACACTCTTCCGGATGGATTTTCTTTTGACGGCGTATTGCATTTATGAAGAGGGCACTTTTTACAATGAAGCCATTCTTTTTTAAGATTCTCCAGTAGCATTTCTTTATTCATAATATTCTCCAAAAATTTTTAATAAAGCGCCTCCGGGGCGCGGCAAATAGGTAAGAGTCCTACTCAACGCGACAAATATGCCACCAAACAGTAACCATATCCTTATAGAAGATAGACCCATCATTCTTAACATTGTCATAAAAGGCAATTCTAACTACGTAGCGCCGGTGCCCGTCATTATAATCGGGACATTCTTCAACGACAATGCCCTGATAACATGAGATTTTGTTCCCATTAGTTCCTCCGCTCAATAATACTACGCGCTCGCCCGGCTGGAACGTGGCGGGCTCTTCATTATGATTGGGGGCTTCTTCTCTATTTGCAATTATTCTAGAAATTTGTTCTTTTGTTTTACCCTTCTTATATAAATCAAGCATCAAATTTGCATACTTTTTTGCGATCAGCTTATATTGAAAGGGGTCGTCAAAGATGGTTTTGTTGGTCATGATTATCCCTATCCAATCTGTACCAAGAAGTTACCTACGACATGTAAAATATTAATATAGAATGATGCAATATCTGGACCGCTTCCTGGGTTAAGGTGTGCTGCCGTTAAAGCAATACCGCCCAAAAAGCCGATGGATGCTACCGGTAGTCCGAACCAGTCTTGACAAATAACTTTACGTAATCTTACTGCCTTGTTCTTATCTTTTAATGAGACGTTATGTAATGAACAGCCAATTATTGATAATATAAGCATTGGGATACCAATTGCAAATGTTGCCGGTGCAAATATACAGCCAAGCAAGCAATAGCCAACCCAAAGTAAAAATGTTAGAAAATGAGATGAGCACTTTTTCCTAGTGTTATCTACAAAGAGCAGAATAGTGCCGCCAATTAGTCCGAAAAATGCCATGACTGACAGATTAATAAGCGCATAATGCATGAGAGACTCCCGTGTAAAAACTTTGAATAAAAAATTTAATTATAGCATCCCGCCCTGAACACTTTTTGTGCTCACAAAATAACGCTTGCGTCGTCTTCCACGAATTATCATAGGTGTGCGTCGGATGCGGTCAATCCTCATTGTCCTATAAGCATAGTTGGAGCCACTCTTACGTACAAGAACATCAACTAGACCTCTATCAGCATCAACGTTGGCGATAAAGACCATGGTGCGATCACTTTTGTTGCCTCCAGCCGTTACATAGGTGGGGAATAATACGGCGGCTCCTTCTCTCTGTAGTTGGACAAGTCGTCCGGCAATTCCATTCCTTGTGTGTTGTTTCACGTTAAAACTCCTTGTTAAACTTTTAATAATTGAAAATGAAAACTACAAATGATGATGGGTTGCTCCCAAAAAATCACTCTTCTTATATGTGAACTTTTGACATTCTGCCCTCGTCTCATTCTGAGAAAATGAAGTAATGTCCACTTTTGGCTACATGTCCTAAAAAGTAGACATGTTGCAAATCTGAAACACTGTTCATTTTATTGGCTTCCGGAACCAAGCTTGCTTTCTCACCCTCTCTATCGTTTTAGGATCTTGAAAAGTTAGGAATTTTTCTTTGTTATTTTTTGAAAAAGAGTTTGACTTTTTTGTTCTGTAGACGATAATTGGGTGAAGTCTGATTTTTTGCTTCGCAGGAAGCGTCATTTTTTATATCATTTTGAGAAAGGGTTTTCATGATCCGACTACTATTCATCATTATGGCTTTCTTGGTAGGCTGTGTTACAAACCGCCCCGTAGAGGACTATGCACGCTTTACGGCGTCTGCTCTTTTCAACGACAATCAGGACCATCAAGGTTATGGAATGTCGGCGTCAGCCTCTTATAATTGGGTTGTGGACGCTTCGCGCCAAATCTGGCTTGGACCCGAGTTCTCTTACATGTGGTCCCAGAGTGAAACCGAGGTAGAAAATACCTTTGGTGATAAAGTTTGGCTTGACAAGACTCGCTCTTCATGTTATCTTTTAGGCGGACGCATTGAATTTGGAAATCGAACCGCATTGCGGGCGGGGGCTATCTATGAGGAACAGAAGGTTCAACGAAGCTATGATCAGTATGGTTTAACGGAGAAGCCGGACGAACATAGTGAGTTTGGCTGGTACGTAGGTTTGCAGAATGACTTGCCGCTTTCGCAAAACATCTTTTTAACACCTGCTTTAACGTTTTACGTGGTTGATGGAAAAAGTAATGCCGTAATGGAATTTGGTCTTACGATTGGATTTTAGGAGAACATAATGTTTAATTTTGAGATTCCAGAAAAGAAAAATAAAATCTACAGAGTTGATCTTGATGATAATATGCCTATTGAAGAGTTGCTTCAAGAAATGTTTCAGGCAGTGGGTAAAGAAGTACAACTTTCTGAAATAAGAGCTATCTTGCACGAAAGTGGCGATACCTGGTTTGAGTATGTAGACATGGAGTCGGATGCCGAATATGCGGCTCGGCTAAGAAAGTATAGGGAAGATTTGGATAATAGAATTAAAGAAATGGGCAACGACCAATGAAAATTAAACAAATCGACGACAATCTCCACCAACTTGTAGACGTAAACAACATGCCAATTGCAGACTTTATCTCGCGGCTGGATGCCGAGTTCGCACTGCGTTGTTTTCGCAATAAAGAGAAAATTATAAGTTTGTTTAATGGAGAAAGGGTTTGGGACAAAAATGAAGTTTAAGAAAGAATTTCTAATTGACATTATAGACACATGCGACGTAGTATTAAATGAGGTTATTGATCATTCGCGATGGAGTATGCACTATAGAATGATATTCAGGCACAATAATAAATACTATGAAAGCTATTATAGTGTCGGCGCTACCGAACAGCAAGACGAATCGCCATATGAATACGATCCAGACGAAATTGAATGCGATGAGGTTAAACAAGTAGAAAAAGTAGTCATTGTATGGGAGAAAGTAAATGAAACCACAACTTGAAAAAGAACTACTGATCAAATATCCAAAGCTATTTAGGCAGCACGGGCTATCACCTCAAGAAACCTGTATGTGCTGGGGCATTGAATGTGGCGATGGTTGGTTTACACTTCTCAATACCCTTTGTCACCTAATTCGACATCATGTTGACTGGAAGCAAAAGAAAGATCCAGAATTCAATGTAGAATTTTCTCAAATAAAAGAAAAATTTGGAACCCTAAGGGTTTATGCGAATGGAATAGATTCTTATGTAGAGGGCTTAATTGCAATGGCGGAAGCAATGTCATCTAATATCTGTGAAAGGTGTGGAAATCCGGGCAAGGTAAGGAATAGGGGCTGGATACAGACACTTTGTGATGGGTGTGAAGAGGCAAATAGGAAGGAAGTCCCCAGTAACGATGATTGAGGGCTTTCCTTCTACTTGATATTGAAAGGATATGGTCAAATGACTCAAAGATGTCCATTTTGTGGTACGGTCATGAAACAGCTTCTTTTATCTTTTTATTGTCCGAACGAAGATAAACATAATGTTAAAAGTGACAGTTGTAAGCTAAAATTTATTATGTTGAAAAATACTACTCGTCCTGGTCTTACTTTTATTGAGTCAGATCCGCCGCCGATTGGTCATTGGCAAAGATATGCTTTTGAACACTATCAAAATTTTGGCGATTTAATAACCGGATATAATGAAGATTACGACGTATATGCCTATATTTATAACATGGAAGACGCTGTTAATCAGGGTTATGTAAAAGTATTATGAAGTGGCTCTTTCTTTTTTTACTATTTCCCCAAGGTGCTCAGCATTGGATCGATGTTAATTCCGCTTGTCCCGTAGGGTCTCAATTTGAGATTATTCAACGCTCAGCTTCGCCTATCAAATTTTCGGCACAGCTTTTTTGCTCTCTTGGAAAGTTGCACTGGAAGGTGCCGGGCACGGTCTATTATTGCGATTTGGAAATTGACGAAGTTTTTTGGAAAAGTCCTTGCATCTGGAGCCCGGCTGTGCTATACTCCAATAGCGTGCAACCGGGAGAACAAAGAACGTTTTTATCAGAAAGGAGATATTTAACCGTACCAAACTGGTCCTATTTAGTGGGTCTTAAGTTGTATTTTCAAAGCGCAGCTTTTCAGTCTGACTGGATTGTTGGCATAAGTAATGTAGAAGAGGTTTTAATTACACAATAACACAGGGAGTTATACATGAAGTTTTTTCTAATTTTCATTTTGATCGCACTAACTTGTTCGTTTGGCTATGCACAAATTGTTCCATCAATGCAGACAACCAACCTAGGAACCAACGCCCAGTTCTCCATCATGCCGCAAGCTGGCGGTCCCTACCTTTATTTTGTGGGGGCGTCGTGGAGTAATCCGCCGGTTTGGGACGATCTAATGATTGCGTCTTTGTGCTATGTAAATACGCCGATTTTTCAGCATACTTTGGACAAGCTGCATCATGCACAGCCAACCGTCTTTAATGTTTACCCGCCGAAGATTCCGTCTTTGATTGGAGCGAACATTCATTTGGCTTTGTTTCTTTATAATACGAGTACCGGAACTGTAATTCAATCTTATATGGCAACGCTTTTGATTAGGTGACATTATGAATGAACAATTTTGTCCGCATTGTGGAAAGACAATGGTAAATCCAATCGGTCAAATGTTTTATTGTCCGGATGAATGCGATCTTCGAGTTGCTAACGCGGGCTCTCAGGAAATTCCTAATGAAAGAGAATTTCAAATTGGTGATCGTGTCAGAGTTTATAAGAAGATTGACACAGATTCGTCTTATGAAATTGGAAATATTCTATATATTACAAGATTTTACAATTTATGGAATGATTCGCTATGTGTAGAATGCACTTCAGAAGATGATGGTGTCTATCTTCATGTTTACCTTGAAGAACTCGAACTATGTCCACTTGAAACAAATACAAGAAAGCCCAGAGAGTTCAAGAAGGGTGATAGGGTGAAGGTAATTAAAAAACTTGATGGGGATAGCTATTATGATGTTGGAGATGAATTTTATATCTCTTCAAAAGCAGTCGGGCATCATTATGGACCAACCTGGCGATGTACAAGAAATCTAAATATAGACAAATGGGGTGTTCTTATATACACTGATGAACTTGAACTCGTGGAGGCTGCTCCATGATAGCTGTTCATCGTGACCTTCGGTTTCTTATACCAGACGTTGCCGTTGCCCTATCCTTTAAGCGTCTTATCGACGTTATAGGTGCATCTGTTGTTTTCTTTCTCACTCTTCCAATTTGGATTGTGGTATCTCTCTTAATTAAGATAACGTCTCATGGTCCTATCTTTTTCCAACAAAGAAGAGTGGGTCTTAATGGCTCAACATTCACCTGTTTGAAATTTCGCACAATGTGTGA
>DATKTE010000116.1:0-5118 GCA_035531295.1 Alphaproteobacteria bacterium | reverse complement strand
ATTTAAGAACCTTATTGAAACTGAGATAAATTCGGCAAACGATAATCCTTTGATTGATCCAATAGAAGGACGGATCCTTCATGGTGGACACTTTTATGGCGGGCATATTGCATTTGTCATGGATAGCCTCAAGACTCTTGTGGCAAATATTGCAGACTTGCTGGATCGTCAAATGGCGACCTTAGTCGATCCTAAGTTTAACAATGGTTTGCCGCCAAATCTTTCTGGGACCAGAGGTCCCAGAGAAGCTATTAATCACGGATTAAAAGCAGTACAGATCGCGGCTTCTGCTTGGACTGCCGAAGCCTTAAAAGGCACAATGCCCGCCAGTGTTTTTTCTCGATCAACTGAAAGTCATAACCAAGATAAAGTCAGTATGGGCACAATTGCAGCAAGGGATGCATTAAGAGTGCTGCAATTAACGGAACAGGTCACAGCGGCTCAAATGATTGCAACGCTTCAAGGGTTACGCTTGCGGGAACGGGAAGGTGTTTTAACCAAAGCTCACTATTCCCCTGATATGCGTTTGTTTATTGAAGCGCTAGAGATGAATATTCCCTTTATATCAGAGGACCAACCTTTAGATATGGTTTTAAGAGATATCATCTCTAAAATTCAAAAACGCGTCTGGACCTTATATGGAGAACGAGAATGAAGCCTATACTTATAGCCCGTTGTCCTGTGACAATCTATTTTTATGATGTTGATCCCATGAATGTGGTATGGCATGGGAACTATTTTCGCTTCTTTGAAAAAGTACGTTCGGACCTTTTGGATCTCTTGGATTACAATTACCCGCAAATGAAAGCTTCAGGATTTGTATGGCCGATTGTTGATTTCCGTATAAAATATATACGTCCCTTGCATTTGCAGCAAAAAATTATCGTTGAAGCAGAACTCGTTGAATATGAAAATCGCTTGAAAATTGAATACCGCATTTATGATGAAGATAACGGCGAGGTCCTAACCAAGGCCACCTCTGTGCAAGTTGCTGTTAAAGATGGAAGTCACGAACTGGAATTTGAATCACCCGCAGTCCTCATCAACCGTGTGAAAAAGGTGATGAAATGAGAAAATGCTTCCTATATTGCTTGGCTCTTTTGTGCATCTTTATGGTTGATGCCCAGACCTTACCACATTTAAAACTGATCCCTGTAGATCACATTTTGAAAGTATCTTTTACCCAGAAACGATATCTAACAGACATTCCCAAGCCAATAATCTCGGCGGGTCATCTGCTTTTATGGAGTGGAAAAGGCCTTATCTGGAGAACAGAAGATCCTTTTCCCGTTGCGACTCTCATCACAAGAAATGGTCTTTACCAGCTTGAAGAGAGTCAAAAGGTACCCGTAGGACAACACGGACCCGAAGGGGCCATATTTGAGATGATGTCAAAGATTTTAAGTGGCTCTTTTTCTGAACTCAAAGAATTTATTATGACTTCTTTACAGCCAGAGCACGGAAAGTGGAAGGTCCGCTTGGTGCCAACGCTCCCAAGCCTTCAAAGCCTTATTTCTTCCATCGAAGTGGAAGGAGATGAATACATTTCTGACATCATTATTTATCGCTCCAATGGTGACAGGGATGAAATCTTTATGAAAAATCATCGTATTTTAGGGAACCAAGAGAAAGATAAAGCCATGTCGCTTGAGGAAAGGGCATGGTTTGATGATTAAGCGTTTCTCCTCGTTTTTTTCAGCATTTGGCTTGCTTTGGTTTCTTGTCATCCTTACCTTGGCTGCCTATGATACTCGAGGCCTTTTTATTGAGAAAAAAGTTCAGTTTGACCTTATGGCCTTATTGCCGGAGAGTAAAACGGAAGCGTTGAAAGTTGCAAGCCAACTTATGGAGGAAGCCAACGTCTTAGGTCGTGTTCTTATACTTGTGGGGCATCCAGACCCAGCAGCTTCACAATCAGCTTTTGAACTGCTTCAGCAAAAGTTGAAACAAGTTTCTATGCCTTTAAAAGAACAGACGTCAGAAACGCTTGTACAAGAATACAAAAATCTTTTTAAAAAACTTCACCCTTATCGAGCGGGGCTTCTCTCAGAAAGTGATCGAAACCAGCTTCTCAAGGGGAAAGGGTATCTTCTTTTGCAGAACGCACTTTCTGAAATCATGAATCCCTTTAGCATTTTTGGACCCGTGCAGCTGAAGAACGATCCGTTCTTTCTTTATCCGCGTTTTATGGCCTCGCTTCAACCACTCACTCCCTTGCAAAAGGATGATAAGGGGAATGTCTTTATCAAGGATAATGGAAAAGTCTGGTACCTCTTAAAAGCACAGTTGTCAGATTCAGCCTTTTCGCTCCAAGCTCAAAAAGAAATAATTGAAAAATTAAGTCCCATTTTAGAATGGCTACAAAACGCAAAAGGCGTTGAAGTTTTAAAAACAGGGGCCATTTTTTATGCTGCGGCTGGATCAACCCAAGCAAATACTGAAATTTCCCAAATGGGTCTTGCTTCTATTTTTGGAATTATTTTTGTACTGCTCCTTATTTTTAAAACGCTTCGACCTCTTTTCCTCGCCATAACAGTAATTACAAGTGGCCTCATTGGGGGACTGGCTGCTTGTTTTTTTGTCTTTGGGTCTGTGCATATATTAGCTCTTGTTTTTGGGTGCAGCCTTGTGGGTGTGACCGTAGATTATGCCTTGCATTACTTTTGTGCGAGTTATAAACGAGACAATCGCATCTCTGTTTTAAAAAGCTTGATGCCAGCCCTACCCCTTGGTGTTTTATCATCCATTCTGGGGTACAGCCTTTTGATGATAGCCCCTTTCCCAGGCATTCAACAAATGTCCATTCTGGCAGCTTTTGGCCTTTTAAGTGCTTTTATAAGCGTTTGTTTATGGGGGCCTTATTTTATCAAATTTTCTGAAAAGAAAGCTCCACCGCTGGGGAAGAAGATACAAATATATCTCAATAATGTGGCTGAGTATGGTCACAAAAAAAGTGCTAAATTCTGTCTCTCTCTTTGTTTAATGGCGCTGTTTTGTATGGGAGCGGTTATCTTCACTTTTGAAGATGATATCCGCAGCTTTCAATCCCTTGATGAGCGTCTTAAACAAGAAGAAGAGCGGATCCGATCCATGATAAAATTTGATACTACCTCTAAATTTTTAGCTATTCGTGGATCTACCTTGGAAGAGGTTTTACAGCTTGAAGAAAAAATACAACCTGAGCTTGAAAGGATGCAGGCTAGGAATGAAATAAAGGGCTATCAGAGCCTTGCAACTCTTATGCCTTCCAAGCAACGCCAGCAAGAAAATCGGCAGCTTGTTGCAAAGGAATTATATCAAAAGCAATGGACTTCTTTTAGTCAGGCTATAGGTCTTGCGAATGACTTTAATCCGAATGATCTTGGGGCAAATGCTGCTTTCTTGACCACTTTGGACGACCTGCCTGACGGATGGAGAGAGCTTATTTACGTTCCCGAAGTGAGAAAAGTTATTGGACGAATTTTGCTGCAAGGCGTTAATAATATTCCTGCTCTAGAGCAGCTCGTCTCAAAATATGACAGCATTAGCTATATTGATCCGCCGCAAGAGTATTCTTCTCTTTTCACATCCTACCGCCAGATTATGATGGGCTTGGTATTACTTGTTCTTTGTGGAATTGGACTTATGATTTCCGTTTGGAAAGGACTAAAAGTAGCGTCTATTATTATATTGCCAGTTGTTCTTTCCCTTCTTGCAACAGTTGGGATCATTAGTTTATTGGGAATGCCGTTCAATTTATTTCATACGATGGGGCTGCTTTTAATCCTCTGCATTGGCATTGATTACGCCTTTTTCCTTTACTGGAGAAAACCCCAAGCCAATTTGATGGGGGAAGGTGATTTATTATTACTTGCCAATGGCTTGGCAGCTATCACAACAATTTTATCATTTGGTCTCCTTGCTTTCAGCAAGACTACGGCGATTCATAGTTTTGGGCTGACAGTTTTTGTTGGGATCCTTCTTAGTTTTTGCGTAACGACGCTCTTTTTAGGGAAAGGTAAATGTTGATATGAGTCAGAATTATAATGCAGATGTTTTAATTATAGGCGCAGGACCTTCAGGATCTTTGGCAGCAGCTCTTCTCCGTCGAGAAGGCTATTCTGTATCTGTCTTTGAGAGAGATACGTTCCCCCGTTTTAGCATTGGAGAAAGCCTATTACCACAATCCATGGCCTTTCTTGAAAAAGCAGGCGCATTACCCGTGATTGAAAAAGCAGGTTTTCAAATTAAAAACGGCGCAGCTTTTCAGTATGGAAATCAGCACAGCATTATTGACTTTAGTGAAAAATATACCCCAGGTTGGAGCCAAACATTTGAAGTGCAACGCGCTCCTTTTGATGATTTGCTCGCTAATTATGCGGCGGAATGTGGAGCTAAGTTTCACTTTGAACACACGATTCAGTCTTACCAAGAAGATGACCAAGGCGTGAGACTGGAAGGACAGGATGCAAAAGGTCACCTCTATAGCGCAGAAGGACGTTTTGTGTTGGATGCAAGTGGGTATGGACGTGCTTTGCCAAGATTATTAGGTCTTGAAAAACCCTCAAAGTTCCCTCCACGAAAGGCGTTGTTTACACATATTAGCGATCATATTTCCCACCCTAATTTTGATCGCAATAAAATTTTAATTACGGTTCATCATAAGAATCCAACCATTTGGTATTGGCTTATTCCCTTTTCTGATGGCACATCGTCAATAGGAGCTGTTGGGAGCATTGATGATATTAACGCCTTTGGGAGCGATGATGAGCAGCGTTTAACAGCCTTAATCAAGGACGATGAACATTATGAAATGATTATGCCTTTCCATGAATATATTCGTCCCATAGGTTCCCTAGAGGGATATGCCTGCGGTGTGACTCAAATGTATGGAAAGAACTTTGCTCTCCTCGGTAATGCAGGAGAATTTTTAGATCCTGTTTTTTCTTCTGGCGTAACCATTGCTTTCAAGTCGGCAGAATTAGCAACGAGCCTTCTTTGTCGTCAATTTAAAGGAGAACCCGTGGATTGGGAGAAGGACTATACGAAAGCGCTTATGGTTGGTGTTGATGCTTTTAGAGCATTCGTAGAAGGGTGGTATACAGGAACTTTACAAAAAATTATATTTAACTTACCCGA
>DATKTE010000115.1:0-3217 GCA_035531295.1 Alphaproteobacteria bacterium | reverse complement strand
CCAAAAGATTCAAGACCTTAGCGCCTGCAAAGAAGTGATCCGTTACTTCAATGCTTTTCCCAGGCTCAAGGGTTAATGGATCCCTTTGATATTGAGCTGAAATTAATGTGTCTTCTCCTGTTCCTTGGCGTGTGTAAAAAGAGGAAATAATCGCCTTAGGATCAGGGACAAGGGCACCAAGCCAATATTTATCGGTGAGACCAAACCAACCTTTCCCTTTTGGGTTGTGATGCGTCCCCGTTTTGGCAAGATCATCAAAGCTTGGGTCACTAAGTTTGCCATCAAAAACCCCAACAGGACCCTCATGAAGGATGAAAAAACCAGAAGACGTTGGCTCACCCTGGCGGGCTAAAAACCCTTGAGGAGCCAGAGAAACGGGCATTGTGCCCGTATTTGTTACCTTTTGCGTAATGGTGAACATATAGTGGTTATCGATGGAAATGAGTTGATGGAAGGTCAGTCCCTGACCATTGTCCCAACTTAAAGTCACGGGCGTTTGTGGTGTTAAATTAAGTCCATTGGGTTGCCAGAGAGTTTTCTCATTAGGAAGAAGGGTCTCAGGAGTTGATTTCCAACCGAACCTGGTAAAGTAAGTCACACTTGGAATTGTAATCTTTTCCTTGCCGTATTTCCCTCTACTCCGTATTTGTTCTATCGTTTCTGAGGGCAAAGAGTTCTCAGGAGCAAGAATCACAATATTAGGGCTTTTTGGGTCAACAGTTTCATGATATTTCAAAAGGGTCAGGTCATCAAAAAGAGCTCCTTCCAGGTTAATCGATCCCTTAACGCTACTGCTTTGAATTTGAAGACGGTGGGGAGCTTTTTTTAAAGCCTCTTCTCGGGTCATCCATTGGCTTTCGGTGGCCTGAGGCATTGCGAGTTGTTGCGTTGATTGTGGCGCAGTTTGCGGTTCAGCTTTCTTGGGCGCTGAAGGCATGAAATATTGAAATGCAAACAGCACAGCAATTGAAAGCACAATTGCAATAATAAAATTTCTTTGGTCGTTCATGATTACTTTTCCTTAAGGGGCGAATTTGCTGCTCTTATAAGGCCCATAACCCTTATGGACGTCAAGAGTTTCCTGAAAAAAAGTCCTCGCATTTAAGTTGAACTCTTTGAAGGCCACCGGGCTTTTTCCCACTTTGCTCTGGTGTCTGGATCAACTTCACCAAACAATCTTTGGGCTTCTTCTAGATTAGGATCAGTTCCTATACCTTCCTGGTAACAATAGGCTAGGTTGCACTTTCCAAAAGGATTGCCTTCCCTAGCAGCTACTTTATATAACGCAAAAGCTAGGGGTAGGTTTATTTTTGTAGAATAATTTCCCGTTTCATGGCAATATCCGAGATCATTGGTCGCTGAGCGATCTCCATTTTTATGTCTGTGAATAAGATAAGAAACTTTCCTTTTCTGTCTGTCTAATTCTGCGTCTCTTTCCACCGCTTTAGCTGGAAATATTGAAGGAAATTTTTTGCGAATTTCCTCATCTTCAGAGTATAATTGAATTGCACGCGCCTCATGAAATGGAATTGCTTGCTTATTGCGAAAAGGATGAGAAAAAGAAGAAGGCAAGCCCGGAATTAAAAGGTGGTCGTTTCCAATTATAAACTCGTGATTCAATTAGTATTGATTAAGATAAATATCTATAGGTATCCATGAAGATATTTCCTTACCTAACTCATCGATTGTTGAAAAATGACTTAGCCAGCTCTGATCCTGGCCGGCAATCCAATAGAGGAAATCTGCGAATTTTGCGGCTAGTAAAAGATTGTTTAAACGTTGATGCGGAGAGTCTTCACTTTTTTCTTCAAGTAAATTCACAACATAAGATGTATCAAATTTGCGCCAATCAACGTTTTCGACTTTTTGGTCTCGAAGTTCTAACATATAAGCAAGCTTAATCTGTTGAGAAGGTTTAAAGAATTGATTTTTGTTTTTTTGAGCCATTTTTGAAAATTTGGATATCTCTTTATAAATGGGGTTTGATAGATTTTTTTGAGTTTTCCTAAAGATGGCTCTCGCGACTTTATAAAAAAGGTGTGGATTTTGTTCAAACCTCAGGCCCGCAACAAAAGAAACTACCTGGGCTTGTGCTGGTGTCGTATCGCGACTCGCAGTAAGTTGAGAATTTCTTTCTTTTGGTTTTATAAAATGCTTATAAGCATAAATCCTAGCATAAGGGTCGTTCGAATTTGCCAGTTCGTTCTGGGCTGGGTCGAGATGCATCGATACATTCTCTTGAACCCTCATAAGCCGGGGATTTTGGATGGTGTCCCTTTTGTGGAGGAGAAACTTTGACATCAAAATCTTAGTTTCTGGTTTTTCTCTTCTCGCAAGATAAAATTCTTCTATTTTTTCGCCAGTGGCTAGACGATCATTGTCTTTAAAATACCTTCTATCTGATAGGAATAAGTCCAAATTGCGGAAGACGGGGTGGTGTTCGTAGACAATGTTTAAGTGCAACTTACAGGTTCTCCCAAAAGCTAAGGCATCTTTGGGTGAAAGATAATTCCCTACGATCATAGAAGTTACTTCTATGGGCAAGTCATCGAAATAACAAAAAGCTTTTTCTTCTTGTATTTTTTGAATAATGGCTAATTTTTCAAGTAATTCAGGTATTCCAAGGGCTCTCAAGACAGAAGCTTCTAAGCTGTTCTCTGAAACGAGTGACCCAACTTCAGCCTTTAGACCAGCTAAACGATGATTTATTTTCTTAAGTTGTTCTCCTGTGAGTCCTTGAATGCGAGCGAATAGGTTTCCGTCATTGGCAGCTGCGTACTCTTCTTCCTTTTCTTTTTCAGTTCCTGCTACTTTTGCCGCTTTCGGAGTTTCTTGGGGTTTGACCCTTGAGTCTGGTTTTTTGCGCTTGTTAGGATTCGATTGATCCTCTCTCGTGTCCATATCCTCCATTGACCATACCGGTTGGAGAGCGGAACTCATGACAATTATTAGGGCAGCTAAACTGATTTGTTTTTTCATCTTAAATACCATTAATTAAAAAATATACTATATGATGTTATTTAGTAAATATAATTAAAATGTCAAGTAAAATTTTTTATTAAGTGAAATTTCTTAGGTCTTTTCTTTAGCTGTCCTCGTCCTTCACCGGGTCAAAACCGCTGTCACCCCAGGGATGGCAGCGGCACAGTCGTTTTAAGGCTAAAAGGCTTCCTTTATAAGGGCCATAACGTTTAAGGGCCTCAAGGGCATACTCTGA
>DATKTE010000114.1:0-2356 GCA_035531295.1 Alphaproteobacteria bacterium | reverse complement strand
TACCCCCTTGAAGGTTCCAAATTGATAGCCCGCTTTTTCAGCTTCCGGCATTATTATTCCCTTGTGGTAAATGGTTTAATGAAAACTTTTTAGGATTACAAGTATACTCTTTTCAGAGCACTAATGTCTTTTGAGTATATGTATTCATGAGGATAGTTTCAGCCACTCTTGATGCGATGGACATACACTAATGTATTGATTCTATCTTTTGTTGCGTCGTGTCACTTTCCGATAATGCTTTTCATTGCGTCCACAGAATGCTCGAGACTCATATGTTCATATGGCCAAGAGAAGTGCGTCTGTATGAAAAACCAGCTTCCGTTACTGTTTTTCATAACAGCCGTAAGTCCGCCTGCAATGTTTACAACTTCACTGCCTTTTAAGGCAGTCAGGTATCTTTCTGCTGCAAGAGTAACAATGTCTCCTGCAATAAAAATAGATAAGGTTTTACATTCAACAGATTTAATCTCACTGAACGCTGAGAACTCCCTTTGATATGCTTCCCGTATTGCTTTATGTCCAATAGAGTGGCCTCTCTTTCCGGCACCGAGCATTATGATGTCAGGATCATTGGAATACAATGCCATAATCCCTTCGACATCCTTTTTCTGGTATAAGGCATTGTACGCGGTCATAAGTGTTTGAATTTCTTTTTTTATTCGCGCATTCTTGGGCGCGGAAAGATTACCTGGGAATACCATCAGCCCTGCAAGAAGTATAATAATCGCCAAAATCAGAATAGCAATCTTTTTTTTCTTCGTGCCGTAAAATTTCTCAGCTGCAATAAGGTCCCGCATACATAACTTTCGTTTGTTTATGACATTTTGAGGCAAAGTCAACGAACCCAGAGATAATCCCTGTGAATCCATCCAACATTATTCCACTCATCCTTTACCTTCATCCATACACCCTGTCTCTGGATAATTCTAAACGAATCATATCGTTGTGCCGGTTCTGAAAATACTTTTGCATATTTTGTTCCGGGTCCTTTCCTCATATTCACAATCTGTGATTTCACGACAGCACAACGATATTTACTGGTTACCGGTTTTTTATGTATCCAGCCGACATCTCCGTCCATGTCACGAACAGCATACCAATCACCTGAAAGAGATGTCCCAACTATCTCAAAAGGCATAAACCTATAGGCTTGCCAGATTATCTCATAATCTTTCCCGGGCCCGCTCCGCATATTTGCCTTAGCTGCCTTTATACATATTGCGGAAGAATAGTCGACAGTAAAAATCAGAACAGCGCATGTCACATAAAACATTATGGATATTAATTTCATGCTTAGCCTCCTCAATAAATACATTCTACAGTCCTTGTGAGGAGAGATTACAAAATTGCTAAGAGGGTGATGTCGAACAACAACTCTGTTCCGCAGAGGGGATGGTTTGCATCCACGGTTACCATTGATTCTGAGATATTGGTCACCTTTACCGAAAACCGCTGACCAGGTATTTTTATGCGACTCCCGATCGTTAATGTATACTGTGGGAGTTCCTCTCGACGAAATTCAATAAAGTTATTCTCACGGCATGGTCCAAATAAGCTGTTTCCGGGGATCGCAATATGTTTGGATTCACCTATCTGCATGCTAATCACCGCCTGTTCAATATCTCTTATTACATGATCTGCGCCGACAGTAAATTGTAAAGGGTCCGTGTTTCTGGTAGTTGTCAATATTCTGTCATCCTCTAATTTAGCAGTATAATGAATCCTGACCGTATTGCCATACTCAACTGTTTTCATGCTTTTCTCCCTTCTTTTTTCTATTTCTCATCGATACGGTTTCCGGGAAGTCCATTTCTTCAGTTTGTCACATATGCTGGGATGTAACAAACAAAAGCACGGCGAGCAAGAGAGTTTTATCTGTCATGAGAAGAAGCGAACTTCCAAGTTCCAAGAGCAGATGAAAACCCTTTTTTACTCTTGGAGAATTTCTGTAACAAAAACTTTTTTATTTAGGACTCAAAAATAACGAGGAAAAATGGAGGAGGGGAAATATCGAACCCCCAAAATTTGATCCCACGATGATAAAGAGAATTTATTTGCATCTTTATTTTTATCAAACTAATTGTTTTTTGTCAAATATGTATCATTGCGATGTACATATTTGACATGGAGTATATTACAGATTTCCTTAAAGTCTTTCCCCTGAATCTGCATCAAAAATAAGCATCTTGCCGACTGGAATTTTCATAAAAGCCTTTCTTCCCGCGCTTAAACTACTGATCACTGAAGCTTTGCCTTTCACCCTCATGGTGTTCCACTCAACATCAACCCAGTTATATGACCCGGCTGGCTCAATGATCCTGACAGTAACCTCAAGAGACTCTTCCATTTTATTATA
>DATKTE010000113.1:0-5645 GCA_035531295.1 Alphaproteobacteria bacterium | reverse complement strand
AAGCTGAGACAAAGAAGAAGTAGCCAGAAAAAACGGTTTATCATAATTATCTCTTATTATTTATAATTTAATGTTATTATTATTTATAATATTCAATAAGTTGTTAAATTGTTTATTATTTTTATTTTGAGGAATCAAAATCTGCTTATTTCTTCGCGGTTTTTCCAATTTCCTTGACCAGACGAGCAAGCACGCCTATTTTAAGAAACCTTTTTAGAATTTGGAGAAATCTTTCATGACTAAATCATCGCTAATGACAGGTAAACGTGGCCTTATTATGGGTGTTGCTAATAATCATTCAATCGGTTGGGGCATTGCTTCCACCCTTTCGGCACATGGGGCAGAGCTTGCTTTTACCTATCAGGGGGATGCGCTTAAGAAGCGAGTGGAACCTTTAGCTGCTTCCTTAGGCTCTTCGATTGTCATTCCTTGTGATGTTGGGGAGGAAGGAAGTATTGAAAGAGCTTTTGAGTCACTCAAAAAACAGTGGGATTCGATTGACTTTGTTGTTCATGCCATTGGTTTTTCTGATAAAGAAGAACTTAAGGGAAAGTACATCAATACGAGTCGTAGAAATTTTCTTAATTCTATGGATATTTCTTGCTATTCCTTTACGGAAGTTGCGCGCCTTGCGACACCTATGATGCGAGACGAAGGGAGTCTTTTGACTTTAACTTATTATGGGGCTGAAAAAGTTATGCCACACTACAATGTGATGGGGCCTGTAAAGGCCGCTCTAGAGGCGAGTGTTCGTTATTTAGCTGCCGATTTGGGGGGGGACAATATTCGTGTGAATGCTATCTCTGCGGGGCCCATTAAAACCTTAGCTGCGTCGGGAATTGGGGATTTTCGTTATATTCTTAAATGGAATCAGTACAACTCACCTCTTAGACGTAATACATCCCCTGAAGAAGTTGGGAAATCAGCCCTTTATCTGTTGAGCGATCTTGCAAGCGGCGTTACTGGGGAAGTTATTCACGTCGATTCTGGTTATCACGTAGTGGGCATGAAGTGTGTGGATGCTCCGGATATCTCAGTGGTTGGAGAAGGCAGCGACTAAATTTTCGTAACAACTCACCCGTCTGTGTCATTCTCGTCCCAGCGAAGGCTGGGAACACAAGGATACAGACAACTATCTGAAATAAAACAAATTTTCCTAGAATCTTGTGTTCCCAGCCTTCGCTGGGACGGGGACGACAAAGGAGGGGCACCATGATTCGAAACGTTTTCAGGTTCATCTTTTCAGCTTTTTTTTGGATCTGCGCTTTCATAGGAATTGTTATTTTTGCTGTAATTCTAACTCTTTATTTAGGACACGTAGGACCTTTTGCGCCTTCTTCGAAATCAGTAAAACGTGATTCTGTGCTTTCCTTAACCCTTAATGGCTCGTACGTTGAACATGCAAATTCTAAGGGAATCAAGTCGTTATTGTTGGGTAAAAACGCATCCCTTTATGATCTGACACAAGCCGTTATAAAAGCATCTAACGATGAAAAAATAAAAGGCATTGTGGTTCGCATTGAATCTCCAAGTCTTGGAAAGGCGCAATTGCAAGAGTTGCGGGATGCACTTTTGAGTTTCCGAAAATCTGGCAAGCCCAGTTGGTGCTATGCGGATACTTTTGGGGATTCATCCTCTGGGACAGGACTTTATTACCTGGCAACAGCCTGCGATGAAATTTGGCTTCAACCCTTAGGGAGCCTAAATTTGATTGGGATGAGTATGGAGGTTCCTTTTGCCAAAGAAGCTTTTGAAAAATTAGCCATAAAGCCCGAGATAGCTAAGCGAAAAGAATATAAGTCGTTTGTGGAAATGTTTACCCGTGATGATTATTCGGAAGCCAGTCGTGAGGCTTCTCAAGCCATTGCTGATTCAGTTCTCGGTCAAATTGTAGAAGGAATTGCAAAAGAACGTAAAATTCCTCATGATCAAATCCGCCATCTCATTGCGAATGGCCCCTATCTAACAGCAGAGGCTCTTTCGGAAAAGCTGGTTGACCGGATTGATTATCGCCATACCCTCGCCTCTGCGATACAAGACAAGTTAGGTCATCACATCGATTTTGTTGAGACAGATTCTTATAGTCACAATCATTCCCATCGAATGAAGGGGAATAAAATTGCACTGATCTTTGGATCGGGCGTCATTCAACGTGACGGTAAAAGTACCATTCTGAGCGAGCTCGTCATCTCATCAAGCGCTACCTATAAAGCTTTTCAGCTTGCGATTGATGACAAAGATGTTAAAGCCATTGTTTATCGTATCAATTCTTCGGGTGGATCTCCTATTGCCTCTGAAACAATTTATGGCATTATCAAGTATGCCAAGGAACATGCGAAAAAACCTGTCATTATTTCTATGAGTGATTCTGCAGCATCTGGTGGGTATTGGATTGCGGTTGCTGGGACCAAAATTGTTGCTCAACCTGCAACTTTGACAGGATCTATTGGTGTTTTTGGGGGAAAATATGTGGTTTCTGGGTTTCTCGAAAAATTAGGTGTCAAGATGGGACATGTTTCGACCAGTGAGAATGCCACCATGTGGAACTTTACGGAATCCTTCACCCCTGCCCAATGGAGCAAGCTGAATGCTATTATGGATGAGGTTTATGATGCCTTTTCTAGTCGCGTTGCAATGGGTCGTCATATGACGCCCGAGCAGGTAGAAAAGGTCGCCCGGGGTAGAGTCTGGACGGGCGAGCAAGCATTGGCCTTAGGTCTTGTTGATCAGCTGGGCGGCCTTCATACAGCGATCGATCTTGCAAAACAGGAAGCGGGCCTTCCCCATGACGCAGGTGTTGAAATTTATCCTCGCCAGCGCACTTTCCTCGAAAGTGTAGTGACTCTTTTTGATCGTAAGGACGAGACGTCTCTTCATGAAACTGGGATTTTAGGGGCATTCTTGCAACCTTTTAAAAAGATCATGGCTGTGTTCAGTCTTATATTGTCTTCGGAAGAGATTTTGTACGTTCCAGTGGGAGAGGTGAAGTAGGGGTATCTCCGTAAATTAGACATGATAACCCTAAGTCCTGCGTCAATCTCGGAATTTAGGAAAATCCCCCAAACTGGGAATCTACCCTCAAATCCCCTTTGCCAAAAGGAACTCTAGTGCGAGCGAGCGGGCTTCAGTTGTATAACCAGTCTTATGAAGAGCCCCGAGGAGGCGTGTGAATTTTTCTGGAGATAGGTCTACCAGTTGGGTTTCTCCAATCATTGTAAGGACCAGGATCAGTACCTCTCCCTTTCGCTTACTGGTGGCGGCTGAGTCTAAAAGCGCTAAAGCTTTCTCATCAAAAAGGGCCTTCCCTTGCCTCCAGGAAGGGGCCTCTGGCTCTCCTTTCATGGCAGGGCCTGTTGGTTCTCCCAAAACCTCTAGCACGTGCCTGAGCAGATAAGAATGCTGAGCAGCAAGTTCTGGATACACGCGACTTTGATAGGCTTGCCAGGCTTGTAATTGTGGCTCCCCCCATTTGCTTTCCGGAAAAGCCAAATGGAGAAGGGGAAGAGTTGCAATGGCTTCATCAGGTGATTCTCGCATAAAAAAGCTGCCCCATTTTTGAGCAAGATCTTTCTCTCCAGTCTCTAAAAAGGCTCTGATCATAGAGGGGGCAAGGGAGAGCGTTTCTGGCGAGGGGTCGATTTTCGTAAGAAGAGGTTTAAAAACATCTGCCACAAGACCTAGTTTTTTTGCCTTCTCGGCCTTTTCAAATAAAGGGGCCAAAGTCTCGGTCTTTGGTGAGGCAAGTGCGGACAGGAATTTTCCCAAGAGCCCTTCTTGCGGCGCATCTTTAAGAAGGGCAAGGACAGCTTCTCTTTTCAAAGACCCTAACTGAAAGGCTAATTGAGCGGCTTCTAGGCGGGTCTTGAAGGGCATTTTCTCAGATTTGGCAATCAAGGCAAGTGAAGAAGGAGCAAGCTTTTTAAAAGCATTTTCGGGGATCTCTTGGCCCACTGCGCACCAAACCGTTAGAAGGAAGGGAGAGTGAGTGATGGCCTCTTCAAAGGGAGGGTGAGAGGAAGGATCGAAAAGCGCATCGAGAAGGGGAGAGACCGAAGATGTTTCGCTCAAGAGTTCTGATGCTATTTTCCCACGCTCCCCTTCGCCATTCAGGTAAAGACAATAAACGTTTTGTTTCTTCCATTCTGGATTGGGGGAGGAACGGATCAGATTGCCTATTTTTTCGCAGGCTTTCTTATGTTCTCCCGAAAGCCACTGCAAATCGAGAGAAAGACCATCTTTTTCTGGGAGATTGGCTTCTGCTAAAAATTCCGCGGCTTGTTCAATCTGCCCTGTTTCCATGAGAAGAGAGAAAAGGGTTTTTTCGTAAAGAGAGTTTTGAAGGAGAGGCGTATATTTCTGCTTGAGAAGCTCAATCCTCATGAAACGCAATAGAGGCGAGGTTAAACGCAGAGGAACTTGCGGAAGATAAGTTTCAATAAGTGTTGGGGGAGTTCCTTCCCAAAATCCAGTGACTTTTTCTTGAAGCGGAAGTTCTTGAGGAGGGACAAGTGAGCCCTCTTTATGCGGGATGAGTTGTATCGGTTGGGCGAAGATAGGCCCATAATTTAAAACTAAAAAAGTGCTCCCAGAAATAAGTGTTTTATTTAGGAAGCTTTTCATTAGGAATAACTTTTTCAATTCGCGTAGCGGGCGCTGGAATTCCCCACATAGAGAGGGCAATGAATCCTGCAAGGACTAAGAAAGCCATCATTCCCCACAAAGCACGGACGAGCGTCATAAATCTTCTCCTGTTATTTTCCTCTTTTAGTTTTATGCTGAATTGAAGAGAATCACAAGAGGAGTGTGAGTTGTGAAGTTCTGCTTGCGTCTTAAAGAGTCTGGGTTTATTTTTATGCTAAAGGAGATTTGTTATGCTTGAGAAGATAAGTGAATTTAAAATGCTAAATTATACGATCAAGAAAGGGTTGAGCCCACTCAGTCGCAAACTTGAAAAAATGGCAAATAGGACGGCCTCTGAAGCGATTGCCAAACATAAAGCTATTGAAAATCCTATTTATTATAAGGAAAAAGGAAAGCTCATAAAGGAGCTGGCCGATGGGACGCGTTATCTCGTAAAGGTCACGATAGATGGTATCAAAACTATTGAAAAATTCGAGCAATAAACCGTGGTTTTGGTTTATTGCTGGCCCCAATGGTGCTGGAAAATCCACTTGGGTGAATTCAAATGCGTGCAGTGAAATTTTAGGCGAGATTTCTATTTTAAATCCAGATCATTACTCCGAAGCCTACACAGATCATCATTTGTCCCTCATAAACGCTGGTAAAAGAATTTTCAATCAAATAAATCAGCTCGTTATGGAAAAAAAGAGTTTTGCTGTAGAAACAACTTTGTCCGGAACTCATTATCTTCGCTTGGCTCAAAAATTAAAGCAAGATGATTGGGCTATTGGCGCGGTTTTTATAGGTGTAGAAGGTGATGATATATGCGCCAGTCGGGTTGAGGAACGAAAACTTTCAGGCGGGCACAACGTTCCCTTACCGGATATTATACCATTTCCGGAAAAAAATTATAATCTGGATTGCTTCGCTCCGCTCGCAAAGACGCCCACACACGCGTCTTCGCGAGGCTCCGTAAGGAGCCGCAGCGATCCAGAAAGACCTGCTTCTTCAGGGTCGTATAATTA
>DATKTE010000112.1:0-3630 GCA_035531295.1 Alphaproteobacteria bacterium | reverse complement strand
TTTAGTGAGAAGAAAGCTCAAATTTTTTAAGCATTTCTTCATGTGAAATAGATTTTGTCTTATCAAAATCTTGGAGCCTTTTACGGGCAACAGTTTCAATCCTAAGATCTTCTAACTCATCTAGAAGAGCCTCATAAGATTGAATATTGAGAAGAACTGCTGCAGGCGAATTATTTTTCATAATGACGTAATGGTCTTGCTTACCAGAGGTGAGTTTATTTATGATATCCTTCGTTGATCTGATCATATCGGTTATAGAAATGGCCTCATCTGATCTTTCAATTAGTGCTGTCATGTGTGTTTCTCCATTCATACTATTATCATATAATAATATGCTTATAATTGTTTTTTGTAAAGTTTTTATATATATCCTATTGATTTAGCTTACATACAGAGCCATTGTGAAAATTAACTTAGATAAGAGTTTGAAATGGAATGGCAAGATGAAGGGTTTATCCTTCACACACAAAGCTTAGGCGAGCGCAAGCAGGTGGTAAGCCTGTTTACGGCTATACATGGTAGGTGCGCGGGTGTGCTTTATGTCAGTCAAAAGAATAAAGGCTGGGTGCAGTGTGGCGGAAAAGTCAATGCCCGATGGGGAGCACGTCTTGAAAATCACATAGGATCTTGGACGCTTGAGCCTTTGCAAGCCAATACGGCTTATTTGCTCGATGCGCCAGGCCCGCTCGCTGCCCTTTTAAGTGCAGCGTCTCTTTGTCAGATAGCCCTCCCTGAACGGCAGACATACCCGCAGCTTTATGCAAGATTTGAGGCCTTGATAAAGGATCTTATCAGCCCCACGTGGGCGCGGTCTTATGTCTTTTTTGAACTCTCACTTCTGGAAGAGCTGGGATATGGACTTGATTTAAAAACGTGCGCTGTGACGGGTTCACCTTTGGGTCTTGTTGCCGTTTCTCCTCGAACGGGCCGCGCCGTATGCGAGGAAGCCGCACAGCCTTACAAAGAAAAGCTCCTGTCCCTTCCTGCGTTTATTTGCCAAGAAAACAGTGAGACAACCCCTGAAGATAAAGAAATCCTCGACGCGCTCACTCTCACAGGTTATTTTCTGGAGAGATATCTTTTAGGCCGCACACAACCTGCCGCAAGGGCGCGGTTGTTACAGCGATTCAGTAAAGTAAGGAAATGCGCATGACCGTTCGTGATGTTAAAGTCGTAGAAGCTCTGGGTGAGCGGTATTTATCCTATGCCTTGTCAACGATTATGCAGCGTTCCCTTCCCGATGTTCGGGATGGGTTGAAACCTGTCCATCGAAGACTTCTCTATGCGATGCGAGAGCTTAAGCTTGATCCCAAATCGGGCTATAAGAAATGCGCCCGGGTTGTAGGGGATGTGATCGGTAAATTCCACCCCCATGGAGAAGGATCCATTTATGATGCGATGGTAAGGCTTGCTCAAGACTTTGCCATACGCTTGCCCCTTGTGGATGGTCAGGGGAATTTTGGAAACATTGACGGCGATTCGGCAGCTGCTATGCGTTACACGGAAGCACGCCTAACAGCTGCTGCTGAAGCCTTAATGGAAGGCATTGATCAAAACGCCGTTGATTTTAAGACGACATATGACGGGGAAAATAATGAACCTGTTGTCATGCCTGCTGCTCTTCCTAATCTCTTGGTCAATGGGGCCACAGGAATCGCCGTGGGAATGGCAACCAGCATCCCGCCCCATAATCTGAGTGAGATCTGTGACGGTCTAATAGCGCTCATTCGCAATCCTGAAATTGAAATTAAATCCCTTGTAAAACTTATCCCTGGTCCTGATTTCCCAACGGGAGGCCTATTGGTCGAAAGCCAAGATAATATCTTGAAGGCTTATGAAACTGGGAGAGGAAGCTTTCGCCTGCGCGCGAAATGGGAGGTAGAAAAGCTTGAATTCGGGCAATATCAAATTGTCGTCACTGAAGTTCCTTATTTTGTTCAGAAATCAAAATTGGTGGAAAAAATTGCAGGTCTCTTGGCCGATAAAAAATTGCCTCTTCTGGGGGACATGCGGGAAGAATCAACCGATAAGATTCGCCTGATTTTTGAGCCCAAGACCCGCACAGTCGATCCTATTGTTTTAATGGAATCCCTTTTCCGTCATACGGATTTGGATAGTCGAATTTCCTTAAATATGAACGTTGTGGATGGAAAAGGAATTCCAGGTGTTAAAAACCTTAAACAAGTCCTTGAGGCATTTTACCTTCATCGCCTTGAGGTCTTAGAGCGAACCACCCAATTCCGCCTGGATAAAATTGATCATCGCTTGGCTGTTCTTGAAGGGTATCTTATTGCATACCTTAACCTCGATGAGGTCATTCGATTGATCCGAGAAGAAGATGATCCCAGTCCGATTATGCAGGAGCGATGGGGTCTTAGCGAGATGCAGGCAGAAGCCATCTTAAATATGCGTCTGCGCAGTTTACGAAAACTTGAGGAGATTGAAATCAGGCGCGAGCATGAAACGCTCTCCCAAGAAAAAGCAGAATTAGTGTCTCTCTTAGCGACACCTTCTCTGCAGCAAGAAAAAATTATTCTAGGTCTTGAAGCTATTAAAGCCCAATTCTCCAAAAAATCAGAGTTAGGGCGTCGGCGGACCGTTCTTTCTGACCCTCCGGAAGACATCGTCGTCCCAATTGAAGCCATCGTTGAGCGGGAACCTGTAACTATTGTTTGCTCTCAAAAAGGATGGGTACGCGCCCTCAAAGGTCATACAATTGGGTCAAATGATATTAAATATAAGGATGGGGATGGAGAGCAGTTTCTTCTTAAAGCAGAGACAACAGATAAGCTGCTTATTTTCACGACACTTGGACGGTTTTATACCCTCTCTGTCGATAAGCTAACCGGTGGCCGTGGGCATGGAGATCCTTTACGACTTATCATAGATCTTGCCCCCGAAGAAGATGTTGTGGACCTCATGATTCATTCTCCTCAAACAGAGGATGTAAAGATTCTTGTCGCATCTTGTGATGGACGAGGCTTCATTACATCCCGTGCGGGTCTCGTAGCTCTTACCCGTGGGGGTAAACAAATCCTGAATGTAGAAGGAACGAAAGCTACTCTTTGTCGAGAGGTGAGTGGCGATCACATCGCGGTTATCGGTCAAAACCGCAAGCTATTGATTTACAAAGTAGATGAAATTCCTGAAATGGCGCGTGGAAAAGGGGTAATCCTGCAAAGGTATAAGGATGGGGGATTGTCGGATGCGAAGTTCTTTACGTTGTCTGAAGGATTATCATGGAAAATCGGGGAAAAAACACGTAACGAAACAAATCTCCTTCCTTGGCTTGGCAAACGAGGGCAAGGAGGAAGACTCCCTCCAACAGGCTTTCCTAGGACGAATCGGTTTTGAGGATTTGTGCCGTCTGGATTGCAACGGCTCCTATAGGGTTTCTTTATGCAATTGAATAATCCTCTTTACCCTGGGTCTCGGCTATTAAGCTACGCCTCATGAGAGCCTAAATTGCGGGATTACGCTTCTTTTTAAAATGTATCTAAGATCTTCTAAATGCCAGGATGACCCTTTGGTGGAGGCATAAAACTATCTTTTGGGGAGTTGACATTGGGAAAAGGATGTTTTTTAATTCCCAGCTAAATAAATAAAATAAAAACATTTTAAACAGGATAT
>DATKTE010000111.1:0-3731 GCA_035531295.1 Alphaproteobacteria bacterium | reverse complement strand
TTGCACTTGCTTTTGAGAATGTTATTGCTCTCAAACAAGAGATGGAGGGACTAGAAGAAAGGCTCATACATCTGCAAGGAGAAGCTTTAGAAAAAGCTATTCAAAGCTATGGGCGTTTTACAGAGCAATTTGAAACTCTTGGTGGGTACGACATGGAAACAAAAATCAATAAAATAACAGAAGGTCTTCAAATTACAGATCTTTTAAAAGGAATGCTTTTCGAACAACTGAGTGGTGGAGAAAAAACAAGGGTTATTTTAGCTAAAATTCTTTTGGAAGAACCTGATATTTTATTATTGGATGAACCATCCAATCATTTGGATTTAGAAGCCATTGAATGGTTAGAAGGCTTCCTGAAGGAGTACCAGGGATCTGTTCTTGTCGTATCTCACGACAGGTATTTTCTAGACAGCGTTGTCAATAAGATTGTGGAGCTGGAATTTAACTGTGCCGTGCCCTATCTCGGCAATTACAGCTATTATGTCGTAGAAAAGGAACGCCGTTTTTTAGTTGATTATAAGATGTATCAAAATCAACAAAAAAAGATCGATAATATGGAGCGACAAATTGAACGTTATCGCATTTGGGGTGTCATGAGAGACAGTGATAAAATGTTCAGGCGGGCTAAAGAATTAGAAAAACGACTAGAAAAAATTGATACGCTGGACCGGCCTATTTTTGAAAAGAGAAAGGTTCGATTAGATGCTCAAGCAATTAGTAGAACGGGAAAAATAGTCCTTGAAACAGAGGGGCTTGCGAAACATTTCGGTGATAAAATATTGTTGCAAGACGTTAAGCTCAATATTTTTTATCAGGACAGTGTATGTATCGTCGGGAGTAATGGCAGTGGTAAAACAACGTTGTTGAAGATGATTCTTAGGGAATTAGAACCAGATTCTGGTTCGATTAAAATAGGCTCACGAGTGAAAATCGGTTATCTACCTCAGCACGTGGTCTATGAAGACGAAGAGCTGACGGTTTTAGAGTATTTTACACAGTTATATGATTTGACCTTAGGAGAAGCAAGGTCTCAATTAGCAAAAGCCTTATTTATGAAGGAAGATGTTTTTAAGAAAATCAAATCGTTGTCAGGTGGAGAAAAAAGCAGGCTCAAGCTGTGTTCGCTGACGTTTGATAAAGTGAATTTTATGATCTTGGATGAGCCGACCAATCATTTGGACATTGATTCTAGGGAAGTATTAGAAGAAGCCTTGATTAAATTTGATGGGACGCTATTTTTTGTTTCTCATGATCGTTATTTTATCAATAAAGTGGCGGATATGATGATGGCGATTGAGAATAAAGGTATTAAAGTTTATCATGGCGATTACAGCTATTATCTAGAAGAGCATAAAAAAGGGATAAAAGAAATGAATGTGGCAGCACCTAGTATGGTGCCAAAGGTGATTAAGAAAAAGGTGGTCTCCCAGCAACCCAAGAGCAATAATATAGCTAAAAAGCTAGAGCTCCTTGAAGAAGAGATTGAACAATATGAACGTAAAATTAAAGTAATTGGCGGAGAAATGGTTGACTTTGCCATGGATGCCAATCGTTTGAATGAACTATTCCAAAAAAAAGAAAATATGGAAGAAAAGCTTGAAAAATGTCTAGAGCGATGGAGCTTTTTGGCTACTCTTTAACAAGAATATTTACAACTTCTGCAATATATAAGGTGTGTAGGTGCAGTTATCATGGGGAGCGGACATTAGTTGTTTTTTAGTGTTTTGACTGTATTCTAATGAATAAAGTTATTTATAATCCCTGAATTAGAAGTGGAGGCAGTATTATGGAAATTAGTATTAGAAAAATAGAAATCATGCAAACATCAACTGAACTGACAATTAGTGATATTTTAGGCACTTGGAAGGCTCGTTGGGGAATTAACAGAATGAATTATAAGGTAGAGCCTGGTCTTTATAGTATAGGGAAGCCAGATAGCAATTCACCTGTTCTGGTTTCAGCTAATTATAAAATGAGCTTTGATATGTTACGAAAAGAATTAAAGGGGATAGATGCGTGGATTCTAGTGCTTGATACTAAGGGGATAAATGTATGGTGTGCTGCAGGGAAGGGCACATTCGGGACCAAAGAGCTACAAAACCGTATTGCTATAGTACAACTGGAGAAGGTTGTGTCTCACAGAACCGTCATATTACCACAATTGGCCGCACCGGGTGTAAGTGCTCACGAGGTTTTAAAGTATTCTGGTTTTAAGGTGCTTTATGGGCCTGTGAAGGCTAAGGATGTAAAAGAGTTTATTAATTCGGAAATGAAAGCCACTGCTGAAATGCGGACGGTTAGATTCAGTGCATATGATCGACTGGTATTGACTCCTGTGGAGTTGGTCTTATCTTTCAAAGTCTCCTTGATGATTTTTGGCATACTTTTTTTGTTAAATCTACTTGGCTTTGGGCCTTTTGGGTTCGTTGATTTCTACGCCTATATGGGTGCAGTCTTAGTTGGATGTGTCTTGACACCAGTCTTGCTGCCCTGGATTCCCGGCAGGGCTTTTGCGTGGAAGGGTTGGTTAGTGGGATTTATTTGGGCTGTGTTAGTTAATATACTTAATGGATGGACGACTGTTCCGCTATATAGTATATTGAAAGCTCTTGGGTATTTATTCATTCTGCCTTCTGTATCTGCGTTTTTTGCGATGAACTTCACAGGTTCTTCAACGTTCACCTCCTTTTCAGGTGTCTTGAAAGAGATGAGAATAGCTGTTCCTGCTATTTTCATGTCAATATTCTTGGGGATAGTTTTGATTTTGGTTAACAGCTTTATTAAGCTTTAAGGAGTTGTGATTTATGAAGAATCGATATTTGAAAAATGTTTCTACGTTGAAACTGAAGTCGGATCAATGTACAGGCTGCGGAAGGTGTATTGAGGTTTGCCCGCATAATGTGTTTCTAATAAAAGACAGAAAATCGGTCATTGTTGATAAAGATCGCTGTATGGAATGCGGTGCATGCGTCAAAAACTGCCCGTTTAATGCAATAGAAGTTAAGCCGGGTGTGGGTTGTGCATACGCTATCATTATGGGCTGGTTGACTGGAACTGAACCGAGCTGCGACTGTTCGGATGGCAGCGGAGGCAGCTGCTGCTAGGATAATTTTGGGGCTGCTTGATCGGGGAAACAAGGGGACAGGTACATTGTTTCATGGTGGAAACAATGTACCTGTCCCCTTGTTTCTCCCCTTGTTTTCTGCCATAAGCATCTTGGAAATAGGTACATCTTCAGCAAACTCCCCATAATCTAGAAGAGGGAGAGGGGATTAGAAGGATGGACAATATCTACACGTCTTGTACTAATAGCATACCTCCATTGCCTGGGCCAAATCTCTGTGATCCTGTTTCTTATGAAGGTCATTCTTCTAAAGAACCATTAAATTTTGGTTTTTCCATTTTTGCTCCGGTTAGTTCAGTACCGGGAAGCACTTCGTTTTTTTTCTTACAACCACTGTTAACGGGAAAAGTATTTGCTTCCGTAGGTGTTCTCATCGCTGCCCAAATATCCCTATTTTTTGTTAACCGCTTTTTTGGTCTTGAATCAATGCCGGTTCAGAAAGGTCCTATCATATCTCCGGAACAAGCTGTGCGGATGTCGCTAAGTGATTTGCAGGATTTTTTGGCCTCTGTGTCACGCGGCGAAATCCAGCCTTCAACCAGTACATCTGCTCCTTCAACTGGTCAAGCTGTTTCAGGGGAATTATCCCCTGAAACACCGGAGATTC
>DATKTE010000110.1:0-8541 GCA_035531295.1 Alphaproteobacteria bacterium | reverse complement strand
ACTTCCTTCATCATCAGCCCAATGGGGAAAGGTGTCAAAAACTTTTTGAAGAGACTCTTCAGCCTCGGGGAATCGTGTCTCATCTTGAGTTCCAAGTATACAGATTGCCCTATACAATCCGATTTTTAAATGAAGGGGATCATCCTTCCGAAGTTGCTTGCGAGCTTCTTCTAAAATTGGCATTGCAAGAGTGTAATCCCCACTGGAGATCATATCATCCATAATGGGCATATGAATCTGACGAGAATAGGCACCAGATGGTGGAGGCATTAAAAATGGCTTAGCAGCTGATCTGCCCAATGAATGCAAGAGGCTCCCAAGATGTTCTTTATCTCCTCTGCGATATTCTGTCATTAAATAGTCTAAATATTCATGTTTCCATTTATTTGCAACCTGAGGATCTAGAGAAGAACAATAGGCCCAAAACTTTTCAGGTTTATGTTGCGATACGCCTTGAAGAAATTCTTCAACTTCAGAAATTCTTTTCATTTTTGAGGGAAGTTTGAGGTCTCGCGCTATATCCAACCTGACTTTTAAAAGAAGAGGATTATCTTTAAGCCTTGTATGTGCTTCATTTAGAATTAAGATTCCAGGAACGATGTGACCATAAAACAACATGTGCTCAACAAGGCTATGAAACGAATCACCCCGCGGTAGAAATGTCTCGAGCTCGGCTTCACTCAAGGCACGAACAGTGTTCGTAATGGTATCTTTAACCCCCCTTTTACCATAAATTCCAAGTAATGTCGTCAAATACTCATTCTTAAACCGACCTGCAATTTTCGGGTCTACATGAGAAGTAAACGTCCAAAATGATTTTAGAACATTTGGATCTAAGTCCTTTTTAAAATAGCGAATAGACGTCCATTGCTGATTCAATGAATTGCTATTTTGAGTATACGCCCCCCAAAAGGGATGGCCAATAAGATGATTACACCACTCGTTGTAGTCTGCTGCGGAAGTTCTTTCACGTAAAAATTCCACCACAGAGTTTTGAAGTGAGTAGAGCTGATTATTTGCTCCCTGGTCTCCACTTAAGGCTAGAAGTTTTAAGCCCATAAGGTATCCATGCAAATCTAAATGCGTGGCTTTATTTTCAGCAAGTACAGCAAATTCTGTGGGCTCCAATACAATGGTCTCCTTAACTTTTTGGAGCATAGCTTTAATTTCCGGGACTTGATTGATAATATAAGCCGCGAGTGAACTTGTGTGAATATCCAATACATCGATGTGATTAAGATACACTCTGCATAAAAGCGAATGTAGGTGAGGTGAAGCCTTTATAGCCGAAACAAGTTCCCGAACGATTTCCGGAACAAAGCTTTCTTCCGTTCTTACTGCCTGGATCCTGATGTCATAATCTGAAGGTTCAGGTGTGGGATAAAGAAGGGTTTTTGAGCCCAGCACATTATGTGCCCACAGAAGATTGCAGGGATTGGCAATATAAGGGTTGGGATTGACGATAAATCTTATGAGTTGCTCGCTCGCGTCTCCAGGTTCCCTTTGTTCTAGGCGACTCATACTTTCTTCTAGGCTAATGCTAACCAAAGTTTGGAGACTTGTTGAGCGGTCAATAAACTGGGTGTGTCAAGAAAACCTATAAACATCTGTGTAAGTTCAGCAGGAAACATCGGAGTTGGGTTGAGGGGGTCATCCTGCATTTGATCAACATTAAAAACGGGTAGTGTAAGCTGTTTTTTCGTGAAAGGGGTAGGGATCTGGATAAGTTCTTTCAGATTTTGATGTTTCGAATAGGAGGATGGAGTACATGAGGAATTTTCTCTATCACCTCTTTCCTCTTCCATTGCCTTGGAAGGCGTAAACGTTGCAATAGCACTAAGAAGGACAAAAGAACTAACTGTAGATTTTAATATATTTTTCATTACAATCTTCACCAATATTAATTAAAAATTACTTGTTTTTTAAATTGTATGAAAATGACTGTCAAGTTTATTTTGGATTGCAAGTATCATCATATTGCGCAGTCTTTGATGGTGGACGAATGCTGTTAAATACTAAGGAGACTATCCTTGTACAAAGCTGTAGATAGTTTATCGAAGCTCTTCTCTCCTTAAACATGGCAGCTTTTTTCTTGAAGCCAGAGAAGACGAGAGAGTACAGTAGTCCAGAAGATGAAAATCCTCAGGAAGAAAAGGAATCATTGGTATAAAATCATGGGTCATACCAACTGTGGAAACTACTTCAACCTCTGGACTTAACTCTTGAAGAACCACCTCTTGAAACAAAGACAGGCATCATCACGAAAATAAAATGGCAAAATCAAGCTTGCATCTTGAAGATGGCTCCTGAAGCTGGAGACGAGAAAGCAACTTCTGTGCTCAAGCACTATGATGGATATGGCGCAGTCAGGCTATTGCAAGACCAAGGCATAGCCACATTGTTGGAAAGAGCTGTGCCAGGTATACCGCTTTCTGAGTTGGTTCGACATGTGTTGCAATATATTAATATATATTGTATAAGAAGTAATTGTTTGTTAATTAATATGGTGATTTTGATGTTAAAAAATAAATTTCTTTTGAATACAATTAGCTTACTTCTTCTCTCAACCTCTTCCCTTTTTGGAATGGAAGATAATGATGAGTCACACTCTGTTCAACGAGCTTCATCAAGGTCTACTCAGCATTTAACATCTTTAGGAGAAGATGACTCTCATCTATCTTCTTTATTTAAAGATTATGTAAACTTATTTTTAACACCTTTTGACGCTATGATATTAAAAGGCGACGTCGAATGGGCTCAAACCTATGCTTTACGCTTTATAAGACGAGATTTCATTTCCTCTAAAGGGCAATACGACGGAATGCATAACCTTGCATTAGATGGTCAAATCGCTTCCAGATATAAGACTTTTGGGGGCCTTTTGGCGGGACAAGAGAGGACTGCACGATTTAACCCCTTTTATTTTAGAACACTTTCCACGGATGAGGATTTTGCTATTCAACAATGCAAATCCAATATATCTGATTTAGAACGCGCGCAATTATCACATTCAAAAATAATTGAAGACCTCCATAAAGAGAAGGATGCAGGACAATCTGTTTATGAGGATATTCAAACAGGTGCAAGTTATATAGCTGGACATTTTTTGGAAAAGGTTAGAGATATCAACCCCCTTATAAATATAATATCGCCTTTATATCCCGACCTGTTGAATACACTCAAATCCTATGTTGATTATTTGGAAAAATACCAGCAGAAAGTGAAGGATCGAGAGAGAATTAATCTGGAAGAGGCCCATGATTCTATTGAAGAAATACTAGCAACCCTAAATAACCTTCACAAAAATTCTGCACAAAATCTTAATTATGAGGCTGCATGCTATCTAGTGGAAGAGTATATACGCGACTGCTTCTACGAGCTCAAAATTCACAATGATTCTTTAACTGTATCGAAAGATGAACCGTTACGTTTTTTTGAAAGAAGAATGCTTGAGAATTTTGGATGCTTCAAGGAAGATACGGATGCTCAAATTGCTCATGAAAGGAAAAAGATCGCCTTTATTAAAGCCCATCCATGGTTTTTTGTCATACCAAAAAGAGATCGATTTGAATTAGTAGGTGCACAGAATCTGCAATCGGATACACAATATGGGGCCAGAGTAAATGTAGGTATAATTGATGGTTTATTATTTACTCCCTCTGCGATAAGCAAGTTTCCTTTAGCCCACAAAACAGACAGTAAACATATTCTAAGCAGTGAAGCTATTCAACCGGGAACGATAAAAGGGAGATTTGAAAAACAGCGCATCGACAGCCAACATGGAATCCACGTGGCAGGTATTGTGGCTTCTGATCAAATATCCCATGAAGATTCAAGACCTTTAGGTGTTGCGCCTCAAGCTCAACTCGTTTTCTTTGATCAGTCTTTGACTCGGAATAGTGAAAGCGGGTTAACAGAAACAGACCAATCCACTGAGGAGGAGCTCATAAAAGATGATGCTTCAACGGGTGTCCATCTTAACATCCTTAATCGTTTGAGAAATGAGAAGCAGGGATCTTTCACTTTAAACATAGGAGAAAAAATTCGGACTTATACTTGGGATCATGAAAAAGCAAAAGAAAGTAACGTTTTTCTCAAAACCCCTGTAAAACTTTTTAATATCTCTCTAGCTGATCCAGCATTTGACGAAAATGGGAAGATAAGAAATAGGGGTCTTGATTTTTTCGAAATGATGTGGACGATTACCTTAAGACCGGATGCTTTGTTTTTCCTAGGTCTTGGCAATGATCACATTGATGTATCAACCTCAAAGACCGTTGGGCGGACAGCTCGGGCTTTAACACAAGATCCTGCAACACAAGAAAGGGCTGTTTTTGTAACTAATCTGATGGAAGATGGGATGTCTCTCTGCGAATCCTCCAACATTCCGGGGAATAATCCTGATTTGCGAAAAAGAACCTTAAGTGCGATTGGAACAAATGTCGAAAGCACTATGATTCCGAGTTCTTTTCAAAAAGATAGAGGACGCATGACAGGGACCTCCATGGCTACTCCCCAAGTCACAGGAGCCGCTGCTGTTTTATTAAGTAACTACCCTGATTTTAGCAATAATAAACTTACAGAATGTCTGTTAAAAGGAGCAACGCCTCTTCTTTATGATGAGAAGAGTCCGTGCGTCTATGAGTTAAAAACCTTTACAGCGGACGCTTTGACTTCTGCATTAGAAGAAAATGCGGGAGGAATTGATATTGCTAAATACCAATTCATATCAAGCTCTCCTCTTGACATTCCGGATCATATAAAAGTGACAAAGGAGTGGTGGGAAAAAAGCCAAGAACTTTATGGCCAAGGGCGTGTTAATATACAAGGTGCTTTAGATTTTGCAGAAAATTTTAGGAAACTATAAACGTAGCCCATCAACTGAGTGTGTCAAGGAAACCTATAAACATCTGTGTAAGTTCTACAGGAAACATCGGAGTAGGGTTGAGGGGATCATCTTTCTCTTGATCACCATTAAAAACGGGTAGTGTAAGCTGTTTTTTCGTGAAAGGGGTAAGGATCTGGATAAGTTCTTTCAGAATTTGATGTTTCGAATAGGAGGATGGAGTTACATGAGGAATTTTCTCTATCACCTCTTTCCTCTTCCATTGCCCGGGAAGGCGTAAACGCGGGACTTTGATGGCGGACGAATGCTGTTAAATACTAAGGAGACTATCCTTGCACCAAACTTCAGATGGACTATCGAAGCCCTCTCTCCTCAAACGCAGCTCCTTTACTCTTGAAGCCGCAGAAGACAAGGGCTTCGATAGGCAATCCTCAGCTTGGAGGAAGTCCTCTACACTAGATTCTTGACAATTTTAATAATAGAAGTTAATTCAAATATAAATTAAATGAAATTTTTATTAAGGTGTCAGTCTCTGTTAAGAAAAAATATATTGTCAAGAGTATCTCTATTCGCCCTTGCTGGTGCTTTGCTGGCGTACGTTTCCTCCCCCTGTTGGGCAATGGAGCAACATACTGAAGGGGAGAAAGACAGGGATCGCTCTTCTGTTGCGCATGTACCAATGGAAGGCCTTATCATTGATATGGTCCTCCCTGAGGAGATTCTCCTTAAGATTATGAGTTATAAAGGAGTGACAAAAGCTATCTCCCAAGTATCAAGGTATTTCCACCAGCTTTCATGCGATCCAACGCTTAATCTTACAATGGTTATAGATTCTATAGAAAAGCTCAATTGGGTATGTAAGCCTCGAAACACGAGTGGTTACGAACTCCCTTCAGTACCACATATAAAATTCAGTGCGCTCGATATTAGTGAATTTAGCCGCTCCGATAAGTGCCAAGTAAGGATTCTCCAACAACTTCTTTCAGGCCATCCTCATCTCGTGTCACTTGACCTGCTCAACAATAGACTTCGTGATGAAGCAGGTATCGTCATCGGCAATTATCTTGCAACCAACTCCTCTCTCCATTCGCTGGATCTACGCAGCAATACAATTGGTAGTAAAGGTGGCAGAGCTATTGGTAATGCGCTTGCGACCAACTCTTCCCTCACAGCGCTGTACCTGAACAGCAATAAACTTGGTGATGAAGGTGGCAAAGTTATTGGGAGCGCCCTTACGACAAATTCCTCTCTCAGATTACTGGATCTGAGTAACAATAAACTTTTAGATGAAGGAGGAATAAGCCTTGGAAATGCTCTTACAACCAACTCCTCTCTCACAGCGCTGGATCTGCGCTGCAATAAACTTGGTGATGGAGGTGGCAGAGCTATTGGTAATGCCATTCTGACAAATTCCTCACTCAGAAGGCTGAATCTAAGCGACAATAAACTCCATGACGAAGGAGGTATAGCCATTGGTAATGGCCTTACTAAAAATTCCTCCCTCATATTACTAAATCTGAACTTCAATGATATTGGTGATAAAGGAGCTACAGCCATTGCCAAGAGTCTTAGCAGCAACTTCACTCTCACGATGCTGTTTCTGAGCTGTAATAAAATTGGTGACGAAGGGGGTAGAGCTATTGGCAATGCCCTTACAACCAACTCCTCTCTCACAGAGCTTCATTTGGTTGGAAATGATTTTAGTCAAGAAGGAGGCATAGCAATCGGCAATGCTCTCATGATGAACTCCTCTCTCAAGTCGTTGGATCTGAGCATGAGTCAAATTGATGATGAAGGGTGCATTGCAATTAGCAAAGCTCTTCCTGAAAATTCCTCCCTCAGATCTCTGGATCTGAGCCGCAACAAACTTAGTGATAAGGGAGCTATAGCCATTACTGAGAGTCTTAGAAGAAACGTCACTCTCACATTACTATATCTGAATGGCAATAATTTTAGCAATGAAGGTTACAAGGCAATTTCTGATGCTCGTAAATCCAATACAAAAACAACGACAACTATATTTTAGCAGGCTTATTGTTTATTTATTTAACTTGTTTAAAAAATATATGTGAGATAAGTATGTAATAATTTTAAATAGTATATATAAATGGAGTGTTAAGTATGTTACCAAAAAATTTCTTATCAAAGACTTTTAATTCTGTATCAACTTTAACTGTATTGGGCGTTTTGTTGGGGTCTGCTTTTATCACAGGTTCGGCATTTGCGATGGAAGAAGAGAGGGGTGAAGCTGAGCTGAGAAGTCATACACCAGCAAGCCTAGTAGACCTTACCACCCACTCAATTGTTAAAAATTGGTCAAAACCTGAGGCTGTAGAAGAAGCTTACGCCCAGCTTTCTGGTCATCCTCTTCCCAAAGAGCTTATTGTCACTCTTTTAAAGGCCCTCCCTCATTCAACCTGTGTAGGGATATACAAAAAAGATACAGAAAAAACGTTGATTCACTTCTTAAGAGAAGCGTTAGAAGAAACAGAAGTTTCTATGACAACAACAGAAGGTGTATGGATTCCCTTCTTAAGAGAAGCGTTAGAAGAAACAGAAAATGGATGGAATGCTTCTGATGAAACTGGAATCCTTCTTTCAGGATCCTTTCAAGAGATGATGGAGGGCCCCTTTACTAATTTTTGTTTTACACAATGTACTCTTTTCCGGCTTATAGATCCCAGTAACAATAGAGCATTAGTTAAATCGCCCATTAAGAAAATGCATTTAAAAAATTTTAATGTTTATGAAGATAAGACTGCTGAGGTTATAAGAAAATACTTTCCCAATGTCTTACCTGATCCTCAAGAACCAATTTGCCAGTATCTTACACATCTAAAAGTGGAAATAGGGCTCCGGGGAGGCCCCACATTAGCTGAGGCCATTGCTCAAACCCAAGCCTTTCAAAACTTGATCTATTTAAATTTGGACAAGGCTGGAATTGGCGATGTAGGAACTGAGATTCTTTCTCTAAGCCCATTCCTTCAAAAGCTGACTCATTTGAATTTGAGCTCTAATAAGATTGGTATTGATGGAGCAAAGGCTCTTACTGGAAGCCAAAATTTTCAAAATCTGATTTATTTGGATTTGCATTGTAATAGACTAGGGGTTGAAGGGGTCAAAACCATTGCACAAAGCGGTTCTTTTCCAGATCTAACTCATTTGAATTTGAGCGAGATGGATATGGGAGATGAAGGGGCCAAGGTTTTTGCTGAAAGCCAAACTCTTCAAAATCTGGTTCATTTGGATTTGTGTGAAAACGAAATTGGCATTGAGGGAATGCGAGCCCTTGCTGGAAGTCCACTCTTTCAAAAGCTTGTCCGCTTAAAGTTGAGCTACAATTTTATTGGCGATTCAGGCGCTGAACTTCTTGCCCAAAGCCCATGCTTTCAACAATTGATTTATTTGGAATTAAGGTACAATGACATTGGTGATAAGGGTACTCAGGCCATTCAAGCCGGACTCCCTCATCTGAAGAAGTTCTTGTTTTAAAATTGATCTGGAGTGTTATGATGAATAAACGATTTTTAATATTAATGGCAGCGACTGCGGTTTTTATCACAGGTCCTGCATTCGCGATGGAAGAAGAGAGGGGTGAAGCTGAGCCCAGAAGTCATATTTCCCCAACATTATTGGGGATGCCTCCTGAAATTCAAGAGCGTATTGCGTCTCTTGTGGTCTATCCGAATACATTC
>DATKTE010000109.1:0-6701 GCA_035531295.1 Alphaproteobacteria bacterium | reverse complement strand
GTTGAGTGCCTCTTGGGATTGTTTCGCCTTTAAAGCATCTCTTTCGTTTTTTAAAGCATTGTATGCTTTTGTTGCTATTTCTATTCCTTGTAAATTTTCTTTTTCGTTTGATTCTCGCAAGGCTTTTAAGGCATCCTTTTGATATTCAATAATGCCTGCTAGTTCAGAGCCAGGACTAACGACTCGTCTTGAAAGCTTAGCTAGCTTACCATCGATATCTTCCAGGGTTGCATCATTTGCGTTAAAGCCGCCTGCGTTTAAAAAGGATGCAGTGGATAGAAGAGACAATACGAAAAGAACACTAAAATTTTTCATAAAATACACCATATAAAACAATTAACAAATATTAATGATGTAATGTATAAATATACATTTAAAAAATCAAGTCCAAAATGACAATCTATTTTCTTCCCAAAATGAGTTTGTCTTATACCAAGTCACCATCAAACTAGTAATATCATTTATAAGAAATAAATATCATAAATAATCCTGGATTGCTTCGGAGCAAAGCTCCTCGCAAAGACGAGAGGTGGATGTTTCGTACCGTCGTCTTCGCGAGCACCCAGAGGGTGCGTGGCGATCCAGAAACTTTTGGCTTCTACCATGAATTGGCGAACAGCTTGTCTATCCAACTCAAACTTTTGATATCCTCGTGGCATGGCTCTACCCCCCCATAATCTCGAGTAAATATCATATATTACTATTTCGATAGTGGTTTAGTCTTAGAAGTAAATAAGTATTATCATCTCGATAAAAATATTAATAAATATTTAAGTTTTCTATAGTAAAGTCATAGAATATATAATTTGTAATATAAGTATCATAGGAGGCAAAGTATGGCCTATATTCAAGTCGCTCAAGATATCAATTTATTTGTGCAAGATTGGGGATCAGGAAAACCAGTTGTCTTTATTCATGGCTGGCCATTAAATCATAAATGTTTTGAATACCAATTTACCCAACTTCCCCAAAATGGAATACGTTGTATTGGTATAGATCTTCGAGGATTTGGTGATTCTGATAAACCATGGGGAGATTATAATTATGATATCTTCGCCGATGACATTCTAAAAGTTTTACGTCAGTTGAATCTAGATGATGTAACCCTTGTTGGCCATTCTATGGGTGGTGCAATTGCTATACGCTATCTTGTTCGTCATTCAAATGAACGCATTTCTAAAGCTGTTTTGGTCAGTCCTGCGGCTCCACGTTTCACTCAAATTAAAGGTTACCCCTATGGTTTTACGAAAGAAGTTTGTAACCAATTCATTGATCTTTGTTATACAGACAGACCCCAACTTTTGGAAAATTTTGGAAAAATTTTCTTTTATAAAGAAAGTGACATTAGCCCAAAATTTGCGGGATGGTTTCATAATCTAGGAATGGATGCGTCTCCTCATGCGACAGCAATGACCTTAATGAATTTAAGAGATACTGATTTGCGGGAGGAGATGGCACTCCTTAAAGTCCCAACCTTTATTATACATGGCACGGAAGACAGAGTCTGTCCTTTTCAATTTGCTGAAGTGCTTCATAAAGGAATCAAGGGATCAACACTTATTCCCTATAAAGAAAATGGTCATGCACCCTTTTATGATGAAAATCTAAAATTTAACCAAGACCTCATAAAAATAATAAATAATCAATACACATTGCGTGAAAAAAAAGTGAGTACACTCCCTTTTGAGAGGAAGATAAAAAATTTGACAAAGCCTTAAAAAACAAGGAGCTGTCTTATGTAAAGCAAATTTGACTTAACCTGGGCAGCACCAAGTTTAATTTCTCATCCAATAGTCAAGCGAGAGAAACGATGAAACGAGGAAAAATATTTCTGAGCTTATTATCTTTGCTCTTTTTTTCGGAAGGGGTTTTTGCCGAAGAACCACATTGCCCTAGCCCCCAAGATATTAACTCAGTCCTTAATAACAAGGGAAAGAGTATAAGATTCGGGGAGAATGAATTTACGTTTCAAGAACTGGGGGAGAGTCCACGGGTCCTTAAATTTATAAAAATGAATATTGGACCAACAAAAATCGAATGCAGCTATAGAGTCCGAGAGAGGGAAGATAACAGAAGAGTTGTTCATACGCGTACTCTTACCCTACAATTGTCGCATTAAATCTCAGCCCAAGTATTACCCACATCCGCTTCAACAACAAGAGGAACTGACAAGGAGACAATTCCTTGCATTGTATTAATAATAAGTGTTTCTGCTTTTTGAAGATCTTCCTCTGCAATTTCAAATATGAGCTCGTCGTGAACTTGAAGGAGCATATAGGCTTGAAGATGCCGTTCTTTAAAAAGACGATCAAGTTTAATCATGGCCTTTTTAATAATGTCTGCATTCCCACCTTGGAGGGGGGCGTTGATGGCTTGCCTTTCGGCAAAGTTTCTGCGGTTCGGATCGCTGCTATGGATGTCTTGAATAAAGCAATGTCGACCTAATAAGGTCGTGACATATCCTTTTTCGCGAGCGTGTTGTTTCATGCGTTCAACATAGGTTTGAATGCCGGGGTAAATTGAAAAATATGTCTGAATGTATTGGGCTGCGCTTTCTCGGCTGATCCCCAGTTGGCGAGCCAGGCCAAAGGGGCTGATGCCATAGATTATCCCAAAGTTTATGGCTTTGGCTCGGAATCGCAATTCCGGGGTAATTTCGGGCAAAGGGACGCCAAAAACAAGAGAGGCGGTTTCGGCATGGATATCTTTACCTTGCCTGAAGGCTGTCTTAAGCTCCGGCAAATCAGCCATATGGGCCAAAAGGCGAAGCTCAATTTGGGAATAATCAACAGACAGGAGCTTCATCCCAGGACTTGCAAGGAAAGCAGAGCGAATCTTTTTGCCTTCCTCAGACCTTATGGGAATATTTTGAAGATTGGGGTCAGAAGATGCAAGACGTCCTGTTGAGGTTGCTGCCATCGCATAAGAGGTGTGCACACGGCCTGTTTTGGGATTGATTTGGTTAATAAGTGTTTCAGTGTAAGTACTCTTAAGCTTTGCAAGCTGACGCCATTCGAGAAGTTTATCTGCGATTTTAAATCCTTGTTCTGAAAGGCTTTCAAGGACATCAGCGGCTGTCCCATAAGCACCCGTTTTGCCTTTTTTCCCTCCCGGGAGTTTAAGCTTTTCAAAGAGAATTTCTCCCAATTGTTTCGGGGAGGCAACGTTAAAGGGCTCATCAACTTCCTCTTGAATCTGCTTTTCGATCTCTTCAAGGCGCTTTTCGAATTCACTGCTTAATCTCTTTAAAACGACAGGATCGACCTTAATTCCCCGGTATTCCATATTGACGAGGACAGGAATAAGAGGGCGTTCCAAGGTTTCATAAACGGTGCATTGATGCTCCGTTAGAAGGCGTGGCTTTAGTCGATTAAAGAGCTGATAGGTAACATCTGCATCCTCTGCAGCGTAGGTGAGGGCCTTATCGAGAGGCACTTTATCAAAGGTCACCCGACTTCGTCCTGAGCCCACGACGTCTTGATATTTAATGGTATCGTAATCCAGATGGAGTTTGGCGAGTTCATCCATTCCATGACCATGTTGAGCGCCTTCTAGAACGTAAGAGATGACCATGGTGTCATCAACGGGCGTGATATCAATCCCATATTTTTTTAAGACGAGGGCATCATATTTAATATTTTGCCCTATCTTTAAGATCGTTGGATTTTCTAAAAGAGGCTTAAGCAGATCGAGGGCTTCTTTTAAAGGAATCTGTTGAGGAGTTGTCCCTGGATTTAAAAGATCCTGCGCCTCACCCTTATGGCCCAGAGGAATATAACAAGCCCGTGACGTATCCGTTGCTAAGGAAACCCCTACGAGTTGAGCTTCCATAGCATCTAATGAGGTGGTCTCTGTATCAAAAGCCACAAATCCAAGGGTATGAATTTGCGCCGACCATTTTTGCAAAGAGTCGATGTCCTGGATAAGTTCATAGGTTGCTCTTTCCTGTGGGACAGTAGGGCCCTCTTTTTCAAGGCGGTGGATAAGGGCGTTGAAGTTTTGTTCCCTTAAAAAAGCAAAGGCTTTTTCTGGACGGAAGGGCTTTACAGCAAATGTTTCAAGGGGTTCTGCATCCGGGACATCCGCTTTGAGTTTTACAAGTTCTTTAGAAACCCGAGCATTTTCAGCATGCTCGATGAGCGCCTCACGCCGCTTAGGTTGCTTAATCTCAGGGGCATGTTTCAAAAGATTTTCTAAGGTGCCATAAGTTTGAATCAACTCAGCTGCTGTTTTGATACCGATTCCAGGAACGCCTGGAACATTATCCGTTGAGTCGCCTGCAAGAGCTTGAACATCTACAACTTTTTCAGGAGGAACGCCAAATTTCTCGATAACTTCTTCAACCCCAATCATGCGATTTTTGATAGGGTCCAGCATGCGCACTGTGCCCCCAACCAATTGCATGAGGTCCTTATCGGATGAAACAATCGTCACCTCACCAGGTTGAGAATGAGCGTATGTTGCAATTAGGTCATCTGCCTCATACCCTTCTTTTTCGATATGGGGCACATCAAAAGCGGTACAAGCTTCCCGAATCAAAGCGAATTGAGGGATCAGTTCTGGCGGTGTTTCTTGTCGATTGGCTTTATAAGCAGGGTAAATTTGATTACGGAAATTTTCGCGGGCCGCATCAAAAACAACCACCAAATAGTCAGGATTTTTTTCTTTTAAGAGCTTGATCAACATATTGGTAAAACCGAGTACAGCTCCGATAGGGGTCCCATCAGGACGGGTAAGGGAGGGCAATGCATGAAAAGCTCGGAAAATATAGCCAGATCCATCTACAAGGTAGATCTGGGGGGACTTATGGGACATGGATAATCCTTATGAATGGAAATGTTTCACGTGAAACATTTTGTCTACCCCCTCACCCGCCACTATGTGGCGACCTCTCCCACGAGGGGAGAGGTGATTAAGTGCCGGCTGCGGGTGAGGGGAAGTCTTTCTTGCTTAAGTTTATGAGAAGACTTATTTACCTTTGACGTTATTTAGAAGCTCACGAAGACCTTTGCCAGCTTTAAAGAAAGGAACATATTTACCTTCAACTTCGACTTTTTCTCCTGTACGAGGATTTCGCCCAACACGTCCTTTTCGGTAACGGTTTGAAAAAGCACCAAATCCTCTAAGTTCAACGCGAGATCCTTTTGATAAAGCGGTACTTATTTCTCCAAAAATCACATCAACTGCCTTTTCAACTTGGTTCAAGGACATATCCGGAAATTGTTGGTTTAATTTATGAACTAACTCTGACTTTGTCATATGGCCCTCATTTGTCTTTGTTTATTCAACAGTATACCTCCTTTGCGGGATAAGAACAAGGGTGGCTTATTTCATGTGTCACTAGCACGTGATATGTCCGAACTAAATAGCACTTCAATTGTCCGATGAGCGACTATCTCCGAGAGGAGGTAGTTATGAAGAAAGCGGAATTAAAAGAAGGAGTGCTAAAGATGAGATTTGAAGAAGTTTATGATCGATTTCAAAAGCATAGGCTAACAACGGAAGAGGCATCAGAATTGTTAGGGATCTGTAGTCGAACATTTTTGAGATTACGCATGCGCTATGAAGCAGAAGGATTTGAGGGCTTGTATGACCGACGTTTAGGAAAAGTTTCGCCCCATCGAGCGAATGAAGCAGAAGTTAAGAGAATAACCAAGCTTTACGCAGAGAAATACAGAGGATTCAATGTGAAGCACTTTCACGAATTTGCCTGTCGCGAACATGGGCTTAGATATGGCTATACTTGGACGAAAACACAGTTAGAAAGAGTAGGACTCGTGAGGAAAAGTAAACGAGGAGGAGATCATCGTCTGAGACGGGATCGTCGCCCTATGGCAGGAATGATGCTGCATCAAGATGGTTCGACTCATGAATGGATTCCAGGGCTTGGGTATAATGTGGATTTAATCGTGACGATGGATGATGCAACTTCCATGATTACATCTGCCTTTTTTGTTGAGCAAGAAGGGACGGACAGCTCTATGAAAGGTCTTCAAGAGACAATCGAGAAGTATGGTCTTTTCTGTTCACTCTATACAGACAGAGGAAGTCATTATGCTTATACGCCTGAAGCAGGAGGTAAGGTTGATAAAAGTGTTTTGACTCAAGTAGGCCGCGCCTTAAGACAATTGGGTATTCATCATATCTTTGCCTATAGTCCTCAAGCTCGGGGCCGCTCAGAACGTCTTTTTGGAACTCTCCAAGGACGATTGCCCAAGGAATTAGCACTGAAAGGGATTACAACTCTTGATGGGGCTAACAGCTATTTGCAGGAAGTGTATTTGCCGCTTCATAATGAACAATTTACGGTTAAAGCCCGGGAAGATAAATCAGCTTACCTTCCGTGGGCAGGAGATCAACTAAAGGAGATCTTTTGTTTGCAAGAAGAGAGGGTTGTCCAGAATGATAATACAGTGAGTTATAAAGGAAAACGCTTACAAATTGGTAAGGACGATTTGCGCCATCATTATGTGAGAACGACAGTGCAGATCAGAGAGTATTTAGATGAAACGTTTAGTATTTATTATGGACCGCGATGTATAGGAAGTTACAATAAAGAAGGAGAATCCTTGGATGATTATCAACTTGCGGCATAAGGGGGCTCGCTCGCTACGGCGCCGTTTGATAGCGCGCTCGCGAGCCCCTTAAACTCGGACAATTGTCGTGCTATTTAAACCGGACATTTTGAAGTGTCATTGACA
>DATKTE010000108.1:0-8697 GCA_035531295.1 Alphaproteobacteria bacterium | reverse complement strand
GACGGTTAGAATATTCGGATAGCCTTCATTTAAGTACTCTGTATGGCCACTTATGAATGACCCTATACATCCTGTGAGGAAATGGGGCATCATGATATAAAGATAATTTCCGCTCATAAAATGAAGGATATGAATTTTTTTTCAAAAAAACAATGGGGTTGTTTGGATAAAATCATTTTCATCTTTTTTTAACTACACTAGTATAGAATGAATTTATTAGACAAAAACACCAGTGGAATGTTATGAAAAATTTATTATTTTATTCTTTTCTCTTATTAGGGTCTACAAGTATTATGGGGAATGCTTATGCGGTAACCAAGGAGAAGACAGATTTGACATGCTGTTATTCCACTTGCTCGCAGAACTGTAATAATCGTTGCTATACAAGATGGTTTAAGAGTAAAAAATGTTGGAATAAGTGCATGAAATCTTGCAATAGCTGTAATGATTGCTAAAACAGAACCTCATAAGAAATGATGTTATAATAATTAAATGACACCTCAACCTGATACCCTCTTTAAAGGAAGCCTCATCTCCCTGACTCTCATGATTTTGGGAATGGTTGTGATTGGGGGGCTGACGCGTCTGACCGGCTCAGGCCTTTCAATTGTTGAGTGGAAGCCTATTGTGGGAATTTTTCCACCATTAACGAACCACAGTTGGCTCATCGAATTTAGTAAATATCAACAAAGCCCTGAATTTCAAAAGATTAACTTCGGCATGACTCTTTCTGAATTCCAATCTATTTTCTGGCTGGAATACATTCATCGCCTTTGGGGACGGCTCTTGGGGCTCGTGCTTCTTATCCCAACTTTCCTGATAATCTTTAAAAATCAACACCGTGAACTCTGGTTTCCCCTGGTTCTTTTATGGGTTTTGGGAGCTGCGCAAGGTATGATGGGATGGCTCATGGTCAAAAGCGGTCTTCTGCATGATCCCCACGTTAGTCCCTATCGCCTGGCGGCCCACCTCCTCCTTGGCTTTGCTGTTTTTGGGGTCGCCTTGTGGATGACCTTGAGCCTTTACAAAACAAGGCTTATGCTTCAGCGAATAGGTTACTCGCAACAGGCATTTCAGTCCCTTAAGAAACTTGCTTTCTTTGCGATCTTCCTTGTACTCCTAACAGCCCTCTTAGGAGCATTCGTCGCTGGTCTTAAGGCTGGTCTTATTTATAACACTTTTCCCTTAATGGGTGGCTGCCTTATCCCCTATGAGTTTTTGTCACAATCTCCCTGGTGGAAAGATTGTCTTGAAAATCCTGTAAGCGTCCAATTTCTTCACCGATTTTGTGCCATTATGACCACCACGCTGTGCTTTGGAATTTGGATTTACCAACGAAAGCTTGCCATCCCTCCCCTTCTTTCTTATGCCTTCGCGGGCGTTGCGATCGCTGCCTTTCTCCAGCTTTCCTTTGGCATTGCAACCTTACTTCTTGTCGTTCCTGTGGGGCTTGCAACCCTTCATCAAGGGTTTGCCTTTATTCTCTTTGGTTGTCTTCTTTATGCTCTTTTTCTCATTCTTACCCGTGAAGGGAGTTGACAGAGTTACGCCCCAAGGAGAAAGTGATGTTGCAACACGAAGGTACACCTAATGGCTCGATCAAAAATTCCCTTTATAAAGATGCAGGCCCTCGGGAATGATTTTATCTTGATCGAAGAAAAGCACCTTAAAACAAAGCTTACCCCCAAACAGATTCAAAAGCTTGCCGACCGTCGTCACGGCATAGGATGCGATCAAGTCATTGTGCTCCAGGATCCTAAAGAAATAGATGCGGATATTTCCTTCTATAATGCCGATGGGAAGCAAGCTTTAGCTTGTGGGAATGGGACACGTTGCGTTGCAAAACACCTTGGCAAGGCAGAAGGCTTTATCCAAACCCCGACCTTTCTTTCTCATTTTTGGAATCATATGGATAAAACCACTATTTCCTTAAAAGATCCCCATTTTGGTCCACCTATTTCCTTACCATCGTCTTCATTAAAAGGTTATTGTGTAGATGTCGGCAACCCTCATGTCGTTATCTTCACTGACGAATTAAACGACATAGACTTAGAGGGCCTTGCTCTTTCTCTCCAACCACCTCAAGGAATTAATGTGGAAATCGCTCAGGTCATTTCTCCAAATACAGTTAAGGTTAAAGTTTGGGAACGAGGGGTGGGAATAACACCTGCTTGCGGATCGGGTGCTTGTGCAGTAGGAATACTTAGTTTAAAGTTAAATCTAATTAACAAAGTTCCCGTTTTTATTGAAATGGACGGAGGACTTTTAGAAGTTAATTGGAATACTGGCGCCCCCCTTCTTTTAACGGGCCCTGCACATTATTGTTTTGAAGGAATAATTGATCTTCTATGACCACAAATGTTGTTACTTTTGGCTGTCGCCTCAATGCCTATGAATCAGAAGTGATTCGTGAAAATGCCCAAAAAGCTGGGCTTCAGAACGCTGTTGTCTTTAATACCTGCGCTGTCACCGCAGAAGCTGAACGCCAAGCTCGCCAAGCAATCCGAAAGTATAGGCGAGAACACCCGGATGCAAAAATTATTGTGACTGGCTGCGGCGCTCAAATCAATCCAGAGTCCTATTCCCAAATGCCCGAGGTCGACCAAATTCTTGGCAATATGGAAAAGCTTGAGGCCAAATATTTTAACCCAGAAATGACACATGCTCGTGTGATCGTGAATGACATCATGTCAGTCCGGGAAACTGCTGAACACCTAATTGCAGGCTTTGATGGGCGCGCGCGAGCCTTTATTCAAGTTCAAAATGGATGCGATCATCGCTGTACTTTTTGCACGATTCCTTTTGGGCGCGGGAATAGTCGTAGCGTTCCGCTCGGGGTGATAGTGGACCAAGTTCGACTCCTTTTAGAACGCGGGTTCCAAGAAATTGTCCTGACCGGGGTTGATATCACAGCCTATGGCGAAGATCTTCCAGGGAAACCAACCCTTGGACAGATTGTAAAGCGTCTTTTAGCACAGGTGCCCCAGTTGCCTCGCCTGCGCCTATCATCTATAGATCCTGTCGAGGTCGATACGGATCTATTTCATGTTTTCGAGCGAGAGCCACGGCTTATGCCGCATTTTCACCTTAGCCTTCAAGCAGGCGATGACATGATTTTAAAGCGGATGAAGCGACGACACTTGAGGCAAGATGCCATCAATATCTGTCACAAACTCCGCACCCTCCGTCATGATGTGACTTTTGGAGCTGATATTATCGCAGGATTTCCGACGGAAACGGAGGAAATGTTTGAAAATACAAAGCGAATTGTGGATGAATGCGATTTAAGCTTTCTCCATGTTTTTCCTTATTCCCCTCGTCAAGGAACTCCTGCCGCCCGCATGCCTCAAGTCAGGAAAGAGGTCATCAAAGAAAGGGCCGCCCTTCTTCGAAAGGTCGGTCAAAAAAATTTAGAGAAAACACTCGACCGTTTTGTAAACCGTGAAGTCAGTGTCCTACTAGAAACTGAAACACAAGGCCATAGTGAACATTTTCTGAAAGTCGAACTCTCTTCCCCTCATACCCCGGGAGGCCTCATCAAAGCGCGTGCTGTTGGCGCTAAGGAGTCCTATCTTGAAGCCGTGGTGATCCCATGACCAGTTGGTTTACGCGACTTAAAGATGGCCTTAAGAAATCCTCTTCTCGTCTTACGACGGGAATTACAACACTCGTTACTCACCGAAAATTGGACGATGAAACCCTTGAAGAACTTGAAGAGCTTCTCATCACAAGTGATTTGGGGGTCAAAACTGCCAGCGATCTTATCGAGAAACTCAAGAAAAAAAAATATAATCAGAATATTACACCGGAAGAGATTCGTTCGGCCTTTGCTGAAGAGATTGAGCCCCTCCTCGCGCCTTGTGCCATCCCCCTTATTCCCAGAGCTTCCTCAAAACCTTTTATCGTTCTTGTTCTTGGCGTTAATGGATCAGGTAAAACAACGACAATTGGTAAGCTTGCAAAGCAATGGAAAGATCAAGGTTACCAACTTTCTCTTGTTGCCGGAGATACATTCCGAGCAGCAGCTTCTGAACAGTTGGAAGTGTGGGCCAAACGCTCGAATGTGCACCTTGAAATTGGACCTGACAAAGACGCTGCTGGCCTTGCGTATGATGCCATTGAAAAAGCAAAAGCCCGCGGCGATGATATCGTTATGATTGATACGGCTGGACGGCTCCATAATAAATCCGTCCTCATGGAAGAGCTGAAAAAAATTCACCGAGTCATTCAAAAGCTTGACTCCACTGCGCCACATGCGACTCTTTTGGTCCTCGATGCAACCACAGGACAGAACGCCTTAACTCAGGTAAAAGTTTTTCAAGAAGCCGTGGATGTGTCGGGTCTTATCGTGACCAAACTGGATGGCACGGCCAAAGGTGGTGTCCTTGTCGCCATTACCCAGCAATTCGGTCTTCCCGTGCACGCCATTGGTGTTGGTGAATCCATTGAAGACTTGCATACATTTTCAGCGAAAGAATTTGCTGAAAACTTGATGGGGATTACTAAACAAGCATCTTCCACCCTCAGCTAACTTCTTTAGTTGGTATGGCTATTCCTCATCCATCCTCCGGTAGTATTCTTCTCGTGTAATCAACTCGCCTTCAGGAACATAATCGATAAAGAGAACGCCATCCAAATGATCAATTTCATGTTGAATAAGGCGTGCGAGTAGGCCTTTGGCTCGGCCATGAACCTTCTCCCCCTCAGGGGTCCAAGCGTCGTAGGTAATTTCTGTAAAGCGAGCCACCCGTCCAACCAAATTATCAACCGAAAAACAGGCTTCCCAATCCGTTGTTTTATCCAGGGATAATGGTGTAAAAGAAGGATTAATCCAGATTGATTTTGGTAAGGTATCGGAAAAGTCTGGGCGATCTTTTTTGAGCTCTTCGTCTTCTTCTAAGGCCAAAATAAGAATCCGTTTATTATATCCAATTTGAGGAGCAGCAAGTCCTGCGCAATTATCTTCTTGCTCAAACTTAGCTTCAAGATAGCTAATGACGTCACGTGCGTCTTTATTCAAGGGGAAGCCCACAGTTTCCGATGACGTTTTTAGGACCTCCTTATTTTCGCAAAAAGGGTCATTGATAACAACGTATGGGGGAAGCTTAGAACGGGAAAGCTGGGTCATGACAAATTCCTAGGTTTTTCGTGACGACTTAATTTTCACCCCACATGTGTAAATCTGGGGCGAATAGGTATGGTTTTCCACTATAGAAAACCAACTCTACCTCAAATTAGCAAGGATATTTTAATTTTTTTGATGTAAACTCTTTCAAAAAAAGAGGCACTAAATGGAAGGTTTTCTTCCTTGGATAGGATTTTTTATCCTTATTCTTATTTTTCTCGTCTTAGATTTAGGGGTTTTTAATCGCATCCCCCACAAGATCTCAGCAAGAGAAGCTTTTTGGGTAAGCCTTCTATGGATTGCCCTCTCGCTGCTGTTTAATTGTATCATATGGCATGAAAAAGGAAGTGAACCTGCATTGGCTTTTTTCACAGGATACCTGCTAGAAAAACTACTCAGTCTTGATAACATGTTTATCTTCGTCATTGTTTTTAGGTATTTTGAAATCGCTCCCCGGCATCAACATAGAATTTTATTTTGGGGGATTTTGGGGGCCATTATTTTCCGTCTCCTCCTCATCGTCATAGGAATCAAACTGATAGAAGCTTTTGAATGGATTTTATATTTCTTTGGTGCGCTATTAATTTACTCTAGTTATAGAATTTTTCGCGAGCGAAACCAGCCCGCTAAAATTGAAACAAACGCGCTTATCCTCTGGGCGAAAAAATGGATTCCTTTGAGAGAAAATTATAAAGGACGACGATTTTTTCTACATATTAACGGGAAGTGGACTGCAACGCCTGCTTTTCTCGTACTTTTAACGACTGAGATCAGCGACATTATCTTTGCCATTGATTCAATACCAGCTATATTTGCTATTACGCTTGATCCATTTATTATTTTTACGTCTAATATTTTCGCTATTCTTGGATTAAGGTCTCTTTATTTTCTGCTCGCGCACGTTATTACACGTTTCTATTACTTACAGCATGCCATTTCAGTCCTTTTAGGCTTCATCGGCCTTAAACTCATGTTAACCAATCATTTTAAGATTCCGTTAGAGCTTTCATTAGGTGTCATTGTTTGCACGCTCATCATCGCAATTATCGCCTCCGTATGGAAGAACAAACAAGAAAAAAACTAATTCTGTCTTTTCGCATTCCTCAATTTATGTTTTAATAGTAAATAAAAAAAGGGAGGTACAAGCATGATGTTTCTATTTCATTATACCCCGCTCATGCGTCCGTCATTTTTAAGTAAGAGGATGCATACGTGTTATTTTCTTATTTTTTGAAACGATTTGTTAAAATCGGTACCATAAATGTAATAGATAGCAAGGGAAATAGTTACTGTTATGCAGCAACTCCTTCGCCTAATGTAACACTTCGTCTCCACTCAAAGCGTATCGAGTATCGATTGTGCTCTTCACCTATGCTTGCTCTAGGAGAAGGGTATATGAATGGAGAGCTCACAATAGAGAATGGAGATATCTACGATTTTCTCACTTTGTGTTCCATGAATGATAAACTTTGCCATTTTTCCCCAGTCGAAACCCTTATCAATAAGTTAGCGTCTCTACGACACCTTTTTCACCAACATAACCCTATTATAAAATCACGTCAAAATGTAGCCCATCATTATGATCTTTCAGAGGATTTGTATCGCCTCTTTCTTGATAAGGATATGCAGTATTCTTGCGCTTATTTTAAAAATCTTGAAGATGATATTGAAACAGCTCAAGAAAATAAAAAAAGACACTTGGCGGCAAAGCTGCAGCTTAAACCAGGACAACACGTCCTTGATATAGGATGTGGTTGGGGAGGCCTCGCTATGACACTTGCGCGGGAGGCTGACGTATTTGTTACGGGCCTTACCTTATCAGAAGAGCAACACAGAGTCGCAACCGACAGAGTCAGGAATGCAGGACTTGAAGATCGCATACGGTTTTATTTAAGAGACTATCGCCAAGAACAAGGACGTTATGACCGTATTATCTCTGTCGGAATGTTTGAGCATGTGGGCATAAAACATTACGATGAATTTTTTAAGCAAATTTCAACACTCTTAAATGAAGATGGAATTGCTGTTCTTCATTCGATTGGATGTTCAACAGGTCCCAGCCGTCCTAACCCCTGGCTTCATAAGTATATATTCCCAGGCGGATATTGCCCCGCACTCTCGGAAACGCTCGCTGCTCTTGAACCAGCACAACTCTATGTCACTGATATTGAAATTCTTCATCAGCATTATGCCGAAACGCTACGCCATTGGAGAATGCGATTTTTAGCAAAACGAGAGAAAGCAAAAGAGATATGGGGAATAAGATTTTGCCGCATGTGGGAATTTTATTTAGCTTCTTGCGAAGTTGCTTTTCGAAACCGTGGCTTCATGGTTTTTCAAATTCAAATGGTCCGTAACGCCACACTGGCTCCACTTACTCGTGATTACATTGAAGAGGAAGAAGAGAAATTAAGAGATGTTGCATCCCAGCTAAAAATTGCCTGATTTCCTGCTTTTACAGGAGTGTGCTGCGTCAAGCCAGAGCTAGTAAGCGAGTCAATCATGAACCGTGCAACATAAATTCTATCTAATTCTAATAATGATCTTCGACTCGATTAACAAGAATTTCTCCGGAATCTCCAATATCATAGACAAGCCGGTCTTTATCTGTAATACGCCTAGAATATCCCCCACCTGTCAAACGTTCTGGCTTTCCAATTCCCCGTGTACCAACCGGATTGGCAACTAATTCCTCGAAAAGAACTTGTACTTTTTTACGAACGTAATCGGCCCCCATTTGCTCGAATTTCTTCTTAGCTTTTTTTGTAAATCCAATAGTCGGATTTGGGATGATATGGACAGCAGGTGGCGGCAATGATGTTTCCTTTTGTCTCTTTCTTTTTAAATAATCTTTCATTTTAAGCGGTTTTTTGGTTTTTCCTTTCTTCTTTTTTTTACCTTTTTTTTGAGAATCAACTTCTTGTTCCTCACTATTTAGCTTTTCCTTTTTATAGCTTTTTAGTTTTCGCTGCTCTTGAGAAGCTTTCGGCTTCGCTTCAGGCAGAAGTTCAGGATTTTTGTCTTCAACTTCAGGAGTAAGCTCATTCTTAGGCTTCTTTTTCTCAATCGGCTCTATTGCATCAGTTTGGTGAGATAGAGGCTGAGAAAAAGATATGACCTCTTCTTTCTCTGGAGTCTGCGGTTCTTCTATTTGAGCAGGTGAATCATGTAGATCAATCAGAGAATTGGTTTCTAGCGTAGAAATCTCTGGTACAAAATTTTCTCGAGTCTGTGCTTTATGATTCCTAATCTTGGGACGCCGCCTCTTTTTTTTCTTAGACCCCGTCTTTTGCAATTCACTATTTTCTTCTTTCTCAATAACAGTTTGTTTTTCTTTTATATTTTCTTTTTCGCTTGCGTCTTGCTCTCTTTCACGAAGCGTTAGAACCAAACGCCTTGCATATTCACAACTAAGCGTAGCATCTTTCTCCATCACGACTTTCTTCCCAAAAGGCGATATTTGTTCAAAAAGAAAGCTAATGAAAGTATTCATTTTATCTTTTGTTTGAAAAAGATAAGGCTTTAGAAAATTGCACTCCGAAGAGAAATTTAGTTCTTTTGATTTTTTATTA
>DATKTE010000107.1:0-2198 GCA_035531295.1 Alphaproteobacteria bacterium | reverse complement strand
AAAAGCTGCCGTTGACGTCATTGGTGGCCGCGTGGGCAAATCTGGGGGAGGATTTATCCAGTTTATGCTCTTAACCCTCACTGCCGGAAGCCAACTCACCATCGCCCCTTATCTTTTTGGCGTCGTTGCCTTTGTGGGATTGGCATGGTTAGGGGCCGTGAAAGGGTTATCGAAGCTTTATAATGCGAAGGTTGCCCCCATGCAGCCCTTGACATCTTCACCTCTTCTCTCCATGTCTATGAAAGATTCAATTACAAAAAGAGAATGATATGATCGCGTTTATCTTCCCCGGACAAGGATCTCAAAGCATTGGTATGGGACGTGAGGTATATGATGCCTTTCGCTGTGCGCGAGATGTTTATCAGGAAGTCGATGAAGCTCTTCAGCAAAACCTGACCAAGATTATCTTTGAAGGACCTGAAAATGATCTGATCCTCACAGAAAACGCACAGCCTGCGCTGATGACAGTGAGTATGGCTCTTATGCGGGTTCTGGAGAAGGAAGGCGGAATTAATCTTTCACGGGCTGCATTTTGTGTTGCGGGCCATTCTTTAGGGCAATATTCAGCTTTATGTGCAGCTGGATCTCTCAGTCTTTCCGACACAGCTCGTCTTTTAAAGATTCGTGGCCAAGCCATGCAACACGCCGTTCCAGTTGGAGAAGGCGCCATGGCTGCCATTTTAGGGCTTGAAATGCCAATTATTGAAAAGATCGTAAGTGAGGCAGCCCTTGGTCAAGTGTGCGAAATCGCAAATGATAACAGCCCTGGGCAAGTCGTCATCAGCGGCCACCTTGAAGCTATTGAACGAGCCATTGAACTTTCTAAAGAATATGGTGCAAAGCGCAGCATTCTTTTAAATGTGAGTGCCCCCTTTCATTGTGCTCTGATGCAGCCTGCCGAAGAGCGGATGAGTGAGGCCCTTCAAGAGATTCTTATGAATGATCCTTGCCTTCCTGTCATTGATAATGTCTCCGCACAAGCGGTTAAAAACGGGGAGGCGTTAAAAGAACTACTTGTTCGTCAAGTGACAGGACGGGTCCGCTGGCGAGAGAGTATTGAAGATATGACTAAGCTTGGTGTAACAACAACTATTGAAATCGGGGCAGGAAAAGTGCTTACAGGTCTTTCAAAACGAATTGTTCCAACACTTAATGCCATTGCTCTTAATACTCCCTATGATATAGAATCCTATTTAATGAAGCCACAAGCTGCTTAAAGGAAAAAATATGTTTGAACTCATTGGAAAAAAAGCCCTTATCACCGGGGCAACTGGGGGCCTTGGCGCAGAAATTGCGCGAGCCCTTCATAAACAAGGAGCTGCGATAGCCATTTCAGGAACTCGCACGGAAAAACTAAATGAGCTCGCCAAAGAGCTGGGCGACCGTGTCACCGTTATTTCCTGCGATCTCTCCCAAACAGAATCAACACAAAAGTTAATCCCAGAAGCGGAAGCGGCATTAGGGGGTCTTGATATTCTTGTTAATAACGCCGGTCTCACCCAAGATGGGCTTATGCTCCGCATGAGTGATGATCAATGGTCTAAAGTGATCGAGGTTAACTTGAGCTCCGCATTTCGTCTTTCCCGTGAAGCTATCAAGGGAATGATGAAACAGCGATCCGGACGAATTATTAACATCACTTCCATCGTTGGTGTGACTGGAAATGCCGGACAGGCCAATTATGCTGCCTCGAAAGCTGGTCTGATTGGTCTTTCAAAATCCTTAGCGGCCGAAGTCGCAACCCGTGGTATAACCGTCAATTGTATAGCGCCTGGATTTATCGAATCGCCTATGACCGATGTCCTAAATGAAAAACAGAGAGAAAAAATATTAGGTGAGATCCCTCAAGGAGAAATCGGCTCACCCCTTGATATTGCCGCCGGAGTCGTCTATTTAGCCAGCAATGAAGCCAAATATGTGACGGGTCAAACCCTTCATATAAATGGTGGAATGGCGATGATCTAATTTTTTTTAACTCTTGGCTAGCCAAACAGATAAGAGTATGGTAGCTACCCATAGTTAAAGAATAGGTAAAATCAATTTTTACCTGAAGTATGTATTGTCAACAACGTAAGGAAAGAAGTTGAGATGAGTGACGTTGCTGCACGTGTAAAAAAAATAGTCGTTGAACACTTAGGTGTCGATGAAGATAAAGTCATTGAAAACGCAAGTTTTGTTGATGACTTGGGCGCAGACAG
>DATKTE010000106.1:0-11454 GCA_035531295.1 Alphaproteobacteria bacterium | reverse complement strand
GTACTACGACCTAACGGCCAATGGAAGAATGGTCCGTGTTAAAGTCACTTGCCATAAGATTAAGCAAGAAGAAAAGAAGACGAAAGCAAAAGATTAAGATACCAAGACCTTATAACTTATGTTAGAATTACACTGCGTTATGAAAAACATCCGGGAGGTATATTTATGGGCGCCATTCTTCTTATTATTCTGATAATCCTTTTAATAGGCGCTTTGCCAACATGGGGGCATAGCCGGAGTTGGGGATACGGTCCCAGCGGGCTTATCGGCACAATTCTTATCATTCTGCTTATATTGTTCCTTTTAGGAAAGATATAATTTAAAGCGCGATAACGCCAATTTTGCTAATTAATACAACATAGTGTGTCATCCCAGGATTTAGAAACCATCAGCGAGCCCTGGCGAGCGTTAAGGTTTCTTAATATCCGGGACCCAGTACTTTCTGTGATTCAAAGTCCTTCTTGGATCCCGGATATTAAGCCCCTCTAACCCTCCCCCTGATTTAATCAGGTGTTCGGGAAGTGGGACTAAATTCCGGGATGACGCACATAGTGGTGAGGTTATTTTTCCTAATCAGGGAGGGGAGCTGTAAAGATGTAAAACTCCCTCTTACTTAATATTACAGTTTATGAAGGCGGGTGGGGTTTGTTGCCTGAACTGCAGGCTCCGAAGGACTGGTTGAAGCTCCAGATGGGCACTTCTTATTTTTATCGCAAGGAAGTTCACAACAAGCTCCATCACAATAATGATCTGGGTGGCAACAATTCCCCTCAGCGTAACAATTCATTCCTTGGGGACAGCAGCCCCATCTCTTATTTATACTATTTTGACAGCATATCTCTCCCTCACCACAAGATATATCTGCACTACATTTTGGTACCTCTGCATTCACAGAAATGCTGCCTATTAGAATGACCACAAAACTCAAAATAGATAATAGCTTTCTCATAAGACCTTCCTTTTTTATTTTCTATTTTTTCGCCGAAGAGAGCGGCTTTTTAGGAGCAGGCGGTAAAGCTTTGGAAGACTTACAGCATTTGCTCGGTCCACAACATTTAGAAGACGGGCGATCACAACAGGTTATTCCATCCGAACAAACCTCAAAATCACCGTAGCAAGGAACCTGAGACTGGACGGGACCACTGACGAAGAACACCGTCACAAAACTTAAAATGGAAAATAATTTAAGCATAAAAGCCTCCCCTTTATATTTTTTTCTGCTATTTTGAAGGATAATAGATATAATATTAAAAAAACATTAACTGAATTAAAAGAAAATCAAGTGAGCCGCTCTTTTTCTGTCTTTTCCCTTTTTCTGATTCTTGTTTTTCTGGGCCTTGGCACGTGGCAACTTCAAAGAAAAACTGAAAAAGAATCTCTTCTGCAAACTTTAGCTCAAAGTCAGAAGACTCCCACCCGCGACCTAGATGATATTACAACCCCCACTCTCTTTCAGCCCCTTAGCGCCATGGGTCAGTTTGTTCCCGGTAAAACCATTTTTCTTCAATCAAAAGTGCATCAAGGGAAAAGCGGCGTTTACGTTTTGGATGTCTTCCAAACTCTAAAGGGGCACTACATCCTTATCCAACGTGGATGGTCCCAAGCTGAAATAACTTCTCACCCTCCAGGACGCTTACACATTGAAGGGATTGCAAGAGTTCCCTCCTCCCCTACCTATTTTCAGCCTGTTAATTCTCCTCCAACCTATTTCTGGATTGATTTGAAAGCACTATCCCAAGACCTTAATGTCCCGCTTCTGCCCTATTACCTTGTCGCCAAAACGTCAGGAGACCATGAAATCCATCCCACTCCCCCTTTTCCCGTTCCACCTAATAATCATCTTGAATACGCCATAACATGGTATAGTCTTGCCATTGCCCTAGGAATTATGCTTTGTTGGAATAGGAAAAAGTATTTAAAAAAGGAGAAACAGTGACAGTTCGTCTAACAACCCTTAATAATGGCTTAAGAATTATTACTGATGATATGCCCGGAGTTGCTACAGCAACGTTGGGATTATGGGTTGAGGTTGGAACCCGTTATGAATCTCCAGAGATCAATGGCATTTCCCATTTTTTAGAGCATATGGCCTTTAAAGGTACAACAACCCGCTCAGCCAAACAAATCGCAGAAGAAATTGAAAACGTAGGGGGGCATTTAAATGCCTATACCTCAAGGGAAAACACTGCTTATACCGCAAGAGTTTTGGAAGCGAATGTTCCTCTTGCTCTCGAAATTATAGCTGATATCATTCAAAACTCCACTTTTGATGAGGAAGAACTAGCACGCGAACGGGATGTCATCCTCCAAGAAATAGGACAAGCCTTCGATACGCCTGATGATATTATTTTTGATTATTTTCAAGAGACAGCCTTTCCTAAAAATCCCTTAGGTCGACCTATTCTCGGTCGCCCTGAAATCATTCATAAAATTTCTCGAAAAGACCTAAAAGAATACATAGAACGGGAATATACAGCCTCCCGCATGGTTTTTGCTGCAACAGGTGCTGTGAACCATGATCAAATCGTCGACCTTTGCCAAAAGCAATTTACGCGTGTTCCCACCCACCCGACGAGTAACTTTGAAAAAGCAGACTATAAAGGGGGAACTTTTTTCGAAAGGCGTAATCTTGAACAAGTCCATATTTTAATTGGATTTGAATCCTGCCCCTATGATGACCCAGATTTTTATCCTCTTTCCGTATTCTCAAGTCTTTTGGGTGGGGGTATGTCTTCACGTCTTTTCCAAGAAGTCCGCGAAAAACGGGGTCTTGTCTATACTATTTACTCCTTTAATACGCCTTTTCGAGACGCCGGTCTCTTTGGTATTTACGCGGGTACGGGAGAAGGCCAAGTCCATGAACTTTTACCGACAGTCAGAGAGGTTCTCAAAGACTTCCCAAATACGCTAGATGAGAATGAGTTGACCAGAAGCAAGGCTCAACTTAAGGCAGGCATTTTGATGTCTCTTGAAAGTACCTCAGGGCGATGCGAACAGCTCGCTCAACAGATGATGATTTATAAGCGGCACATTCCTCCGCAGGAAATCATTGACAGAATAAACGCTGTAACGCGCGAGGATATCATCAGAGCAACAAGCAAAGTGCTGTCAACCCCGTCTACTTTTGCCGCCTTGGGCCCTGGTAGAGAGATCTCTTGGGACTGACATAATGAGGGAGAGCTCTCGCTCTCCCTCCATAAACTTCCTATTAACTTACCTCTTTATGGTGTTCCGGGCCATGTCAAACGAAGTGAGGATATCGATTGACCTATATTTTGAAAGGCCGCAAGAAGGTCTGCATTTGTAACTGACAGAAAATACTTGCTTGAATCAGAAGCACAATTTCGAAAAAGTGCCTGAGTATCAGAACTACTTGCTGAGCCATCATGGTTAAAAATAATCGTATAAATTGTAATCCCGTTATTTTTTAGAGTTGTACACATATTTGCCATGCTGTTATTTAAGACATTGATTGTTTGGTTAGGATTGGTTGTCCCTGAACGCCCCTCAGCTAGCCTGCCATAGCCTGTATAATCAGCATCCTTTGCATAATTATGCGATGTATCAGGCTGGCCAGGGACGCCTGTTGGCCAATCATACCATGTGTTTTGTCCATCAGTCATAAGCACAATAACCTTCATTGTCTTCCCATAAGCCAAAGGCTCAGTCGAAGGGGTGGGTGAAGGCCACAGCCCCGTCCAATTGGGAGAAACCATCCACCATGCAGCAGCCAATCCCACATTAATCATGGTTCCTCCACGGAAGGTCGCTTTCATATCACTAATTGTATTTTGAACGGTCGTCTGTGAAGCCGTTAAGGGAAGCATAGGGATTGGACATCCCAAATTTGGCCCCACGCCTAAGTTGCCATCTCCCCCAGCTAAAGCATAATTATCACCAAAACGAAGTCCAGAATTGTTAGGGACCCTACCATCAAGCCTCCAATCATTGTCGCCTCGCGTATTACCATTTTTCCCCCACGGCGGTGTTCCTGAAGCATTATTTGATGTCTTAGTGGTCCCTCGATTCAAGGGTTCGCCAAAGACATACTCGTGAACCATTGTCGAAGGGTAAAGATAAGGTGTAAAAGGAAAGGCAGACGGCGTCGCATCCGTTGAATCCGTCCCATTTGGATAGCTTGTATAACCATAACTTGCTACACTCGAACTCGGTATACTCGTAATTGGTGTCCGTGCTTCTATACATCCCATCCAGTTTCCGCCCACGCTTCTTGAGTTAGAAGCAATATTAGGATAGAGATTTGTATTTTGAACTTGTGCCTTCCCAGCCGTTGTTAACCAATTCGAAGGTGTAAATCCTGCCATATTAATATTTACGGTTGTCGAATAAGGAACAACCCCGACGTAAAGACCCGTAACCGTATCCGTGCCTCCACTTGTCCCCGTGCCTCCATAAAGAATATTAACAAGGGATTGAGCCGCAGCAATTTCTCCCGACATCGGAGCCCCCGCCATCGACCCCGTATTATCCAAAGCCAACACAACTTCTGCCCCTTGAACTTGAATTTGGGCTTGGGATGTCGCTGTTGCAGAAATCGACTGCTTGCCCAGGATTTGCATGAAAGTCGTATCGATTGTTGCTGTTGCCGTAACAGTTATAACTTGGCCATTGCCTGAAAGCTGGACCGAAGGACCACTTAGCGTTCCAATAAAATCTTTAGGAATATTCGCATTAAATATGGCTGTTGCTTGCTGCGTCATATTAGCCGTGCTTCCACCTGCTTTCGCTCCTGCAATAGCAGCTGCGTCTGCAGCTCCTGTTATAACGGAGTGGACGTAATAATCTCGCCCCACATCGATGGAAAGACCTAACATGCCAAACACAGGTACAAGTGCAAGTGCATAAATAATGGCGACAACCCCAGCATCCTTACGAACGAAGGTTTTTCCTCTACAATATCTTTCCCTTAACCTATTGGAAAAAAACATCTTAATCTCTCCTGTACTATTTATTATTATATTTTAAATTCATTAATATTTTCTAAAGACTTAGCTCTCTCTGCTATTAACTTGCAGGAAGAGTCATCATATTTCCTTGGCGTGGAACGGCTGCAGCTAGAGCATAAATCTCTGTTTGACTAGAGCTAAGAACATAACCAGGGACAAGCGGAGTGTAGGTAAAAAAAACTTCTGTAAAAATGGCTGACTGACCAACGCTAAGGACTAATCCTCCCGGTAAACCCGATGCACTAATCTTACTTCCCCCCGTCCCTCCTGGGTAGCTATCTCGCCACATAACCTGGGGTGGAGCATTTGCTGGTGTCGTAGGTACCCCTACACAAGTGACAATAACATTTCCTGATTGCGTAAAATTGAAAGGCTGCGCAACTAAAACAGCTGCTTGTAACATGGCATCTAATTGGGGTTTCGTTACAGGACCTCGGGTCACAATACTGCTAATGTTTTGTGCCGTTCGATTCATTTTATTATTGGCAAATATAAATTCAGAAATGTCAAATAGACCAATTAATGTTAACAACATAAAAGGAAGTATTATAGCAAACTCAATAGCTGCTACACCTTTATCTATTTTTCCAATTTTCTCTTTAATCCACTGATACATAATCTTTTCCTCAAAATGGTTCATTTTGAACAACAGCAGATGCTGTAAGTTTTACCGCCCCATTGCCTGTAGGTGACAAAAGGTTCCCAAGTAAGGGTGTAAAAAATTTCCAGTTATAAGAAAGGGTGTAAAGAACAGCTTGTTTACCTGTCCCAAAATTCTGAGTCCCACTACTTGGAGCTTGATCAAGCTTAGGCATAGCTGAAAAACTTGCATAGGGAGTCACTGTAAGGACAAGATCAGAAGGATTGACGAGTCCAAAGCTATATTGTGAGGCTAGGGCTAATGCTGTTTGCTGGGAAGTTTGTCCTGTCACAGTACTTCCCGTGCGCCCAAAACGGGAAACCTGAAGTATCGATGTCTCAAGGGATGTTTGAATAAGAAGAACCGCTCCTACCTCAAAAATTCCCAGGAAAATTAAAAAGAACACAGGCGCTATTAAGGCAAACTCAATAGCTGTTGCCCCTTTAGTTCCTACTGAAATAATTTTGCCTTTCCTGGATTTAAAAGGCCATAACTTATTCAACATCTTTCTTAACCCTAAGCTTAAGCGATCTAATCACTTAAAGTGCTCGCAAATATAATTTTCCTACTAATTAATTATATATTAAAAATAGTTAATAATTAGTTAAAAATAAAAAGTAAATGAAGATTGGCGAGCGGTGCATCAAACACTCTTCCAAGACTAAAGTGTTTTCAGCTTTTTGAAAAACTGGAGAACTTAGGAACTCGATCAATGAAAAAAATGGAAGACGCTATTCCTTAAGTTCAATCATAATTTCATTACGACGCAAGAAAGGAAGTGTCCACGGCGGATTATAGAACGCAAATAGGGGTTGGCCAATGGTGTGAAGTTTTTCTGAATCAATATATTTTCGCAGTTCTTCTAGTTGTTTTTGCAAGCTTTTTGCGCTTGCCAAACCTGAAAAACGGATCACGACATAACGTTTGGATGGAATGGCAAAAAGTTCCACACGACTATCTTTAGGCTGCGGTAGTGTTTTCAAGGTATATTCAGAAGGCATAATGAACCGGACTTCCCAACTCCCCACCTCTTCAGATTCTTGCTGGATAACCGGCGCTGTCATGACAATCTTTTCCCCCTCTTGCTGGATGACAGGAGCCGTCATGCTTATTTTTTTCTGCTGGACATTGCTACCAAAGATATAAGCAGCGAGTACTCTAAAGCCTGCAGAAATGGCTTTTTTTCGTTCTCCCTTAACGATAACTTGCGCAACGATAACGGGAGGATACTCACGTATCTCAAGATTGTTATGAGACTTAATAACTTTAAACTTAGGTTCCTTGACTTGGCTCATGATTGTCCCACTCAATGCTAAAAGAACTATTGAAAATAATATTATGACGAATAAAATGTAAAATTTATTAATTTTTATTTTCATTACATCACAAATTTTTGCAGTTTCACATTATATGTTTATCTAAAACATTATATTGAACGTCTTAGTTAAGCTCAACTTTTAATGGTAACCCTAAAGCAGCCCTAAAAAAAGAGTTTTCCTTGTAGTTACAGCCATAGGTTTCTTCTAGACCCACTAAGAAGAGTTCTTTCTTTAATGACCATAATAAGACATAATAACTGTCATGAATTTCACATCTTTTGTTTCCTCTGACGATCCTAAGTCGTCTTTAACGCCCTTTTTGCGTCTATTGCCTTATCTTTGGCCTGCTGATGCTGTAGGGTTGAGGCTACGCGTCATAGCCTCTTTTTTCTGCCTATTTCTTTCAAAGATATTTAATCTCTTAGTGCCCCTTTACTTTAGAGACGCCGTTAATGCACTTTCTTTCGAAAAAGAGAATTCTATCATCGTGCTACCTCTAGGCATCCTATTAGCTTATGGCGCCATGCGAATTCTCAATACTTTTTTTAGTGAAGTTCGTGTCGCTATTTTTGCTCCCGTAGGGCAACACGCAACCCGTAAAATTGCAGTGATGATTTTTAAGCATCTTCATCGTTTAAGCTTACGTTTTCACTTAGCCAGAAGAACGGGGGGTATAAGTCGAGTTATTGAACGAGGAACAGGAGGCATTGAAAACTTTTTATGGTTTTCAACAAATAATATAGCGCCAGCTATTCTTGAAGTTATGTTTATGACCACAGCTATGTGGATACTTTATAGTTGGAAATTCGCCTTTGTTACACTCGTAACTATTACCCTTTACACTCTTTTTACAATTCTAACTACAGAATGGCGGACACACTATGTGCGCAAAATGAATACAATCCAGGACCAGGGAAATGCACGGTCTATTGATGCACTCTTAAACTATGAAACTGTTAAATATTTTACGAATGAAAATTATGAAGAGAAACGCTTTGATCTTATTCAATCCTACTTTGAAAAATCTGCAATATTATATCAGTCTACTCTTGCAGTCCTAAATGGTGGGCAAGGTATTATTATTGCGGTAGGTACAACTCTGATTATGATATTGGCTGCAAAAGGGGTTGTAGATCAAACGTTAACAGTTGGTGATTTTGTCCTGGTCAATAGCTACCTATTGCAAGCATTTATACCGCTCGGAGCTTTAGGATATGCTTATCGTATTCTTAAACAATCCCTCGTAGATATGGAGGGCATGTTCTCTCTCTTAGATGAAAATGCTGAAATCGAAGATAGCCCAATGGCTCAACCACTAAAAATTTCAGAAGGATCTATAGAGTTTCGAGACGTCTCCTTCTCTTATAATCCCAATCGCAAAATCCTAAAACACGTTTCATTTCAAATCCCTGCAGGAAAGACAATGGCAATTGTAGGAGAAAGTGGCGCGGGGAAATCAACAATTTCGCGCTTATTATTTCGATTTTATGATGTTACAGAAGGAGCCATACTTATTGATGGGCAAGATATTCGGGAGGTAACACAAGAAAGTCTTAGGAAAATGATTGGAGTTGTCCCTCAAGATACAGTCCTTTTTAATGATACAATTTACTACAATATTTCTTATGGTAACCCAGAAGCAACAAAGGCAGCTGTTGAAAAAGCTGCGCAACACGCCCAGATAGATACTTTCATTAAAAGTCTGCCTGAGGGGTATAATACTCTTGTAGGAGAGAGAGGCCTTAAACTTTCGGGGGGAGAAAAGCAAAGGGTTGCAATTGCAAGGACACTTTTAAAAAAACCGACTGTTTTTTTATTTGATGAGGCTACGTCTTCTTTGGATACCAAAACGGAAAAAGAAATTCAAAAAAACCTTCTGAAAATCTCTCAAAACCATACCACTCTGATCATTGCTCATCGCTTATCAACGATTATTCACGCTGATGAAATACTGGTCCTTCATAAAGGTAAGGTAGTTGAACGCGGAACTCATAAGTTTCTTCTTGCTCAACAAGGCTCATACGCTCACATGTGGAAGCATCAGCAAGATGAGGAACATAAGCCTAGGGTGCTAGAGTAAAGCTCCGCAGGCTTTTGCGCCAAGGCATCTTGTCTTTCTTTGCCGGGTTTCACAAGCAGAAGCATACTCCCCGCCTCATTCTATACCTCGCAAGGCCACCTCATAAAATTTCTAATCCTTTCTTAAGGACAGAGTTGACTTTTCAGTCGAGATGAATGACCTCTCCCCTTGAGGAGGCCCTAATAAAAAAAGTAGGTAGAATTTTATAAAAAGTTTAGATATACTTTAAATACCTGCGGCTGTTTTTGAGGACCGTCGCAGGTGCTTTAAAGAGAACAACAACCACCACCACTTTTACCACCAACACAATAATAATAAATAAGGGTGGTTCAACTGAACACCTGTGAATGTTTTGGAAAGCTTCACAGGTGGCTTATTACCACCTTAGAAAGAGAGGGGGGCACATTTGAATTCGTCCTCTCATCTTCTTCAAAGATTAAAACACGGCATGTTTTAGTTTTCAAGGTGATTTTTTAGAGAAAAGTGAATTTTTTACCTATCCATTTGATTTCAATATCGAAATAATTTCTTCGTTGAATGAATCTGGTTTTCCTGTCCCAATCCCCACAAAAAAGACAGGGCTGAACTTGGCACTTTCAATCTTCAGTAATTTTTCAACTTCTGCATCTTGAATAGCCCCTGATGGCCAGGTCAAAAGGTTAAGAGAGGTTGCGAGAAGCAAAAATGTTTGTGACTGGTGCCCTGCATCCAGCAAAACCTGGCGGTAGGCCCTGGAGTGCTCATATTTCCACCAAACTTTAGAAAAATCAGCCACAAAAAAGACTCCGAAAGAAAGATCTTTTACGAAGTTTTGACCCACAAGAGAATCAACGAGCTGATCCCTGAAATCTCCTTTTTCAAAAGTATAAAGGCAATGATCTTGAGGATCATATTTGTATATCCCCGGATCTATGTTTTCGACATTATGAATCATGAGATAGAATTCAAATGGATGTAGCCCTCCTGCGGAAGGGGAAACTTTATGCTTTGCATACACCTCATAGTTTTCGTTCTTATCCCATGGAGCGGAACTATAGGCAAAAGTTGTTCCAATAAGCGAGGAAAAGACCTCAAAATTAATTTTCTCTGCGCTAAACCTCCTTGAAGTCATTCTTTCCTGACAGACTTCATAGAGCGATTTTGATTCGAAGAGTTGTTTATTAACCGGAGCAAGAGGAATTGCCTCTCCCTTAGAGACAGCAGGCATCTCCTTTGGTGAGGGCTTGCTCTGACAGTTTTGCAGGTAAGCTTCAAACCAATTATTGGCATCAGACTCTACTCGCGGGGGGTTCTTTGTCCCTTGGTGAAAAATCCAGGAAAGTTCATCCCAGCCCCATTCACGTGCCTCTTCGTTTTCTTTAACGAGCAGACCTTCCGCTCTGAGGTGATGGGTAACTTCATCTTCTAAAATTGGTTTACCCGAAGCAACTTCCATAAGACGGTCAATGTATGGTTTATCTAATTTGTATTGAGAATGATTTTGGTAATCCCACAGGATAAGATCCCCTTTTCTTAAAAAGAAAAAGACTGACGGCTTAATAACTTCATCTGTTCTTTTAAAAAACATGAGTTGACACTGAACTCCTAATTTTTCAAGTTCGATTTTTTTCATTTAAAGCACCTTTATCTAGGTTTATTAAAAATAATTTTAAATTTTCAGCAAAAAGTCTTCCAGGGTGAGAGGAGGGGAGATCTTTACGATGCATAATATAAGTTTCCACTTTTGTTGTAAACTCTGGGAACAAGCGGACTAAATTATCACTTAACCTTCCTGGACGATTGGTCCAAACGGGACCAATCCCAAGCCCTTCCTTAATCATATTGTACATCGCCAATCCTGCATTGACATACACAGTTTCTACTTGAGAGGAAAAGGGCAAGAAATCAAATAAAGCATTCGATCCCCCTCCATAGGGAGTTGTATTAAATTCTACGAATTTAATAATTCGATGATGACCTGTCTCAAAACTTGCTGAAGGAGTACCCATTTTAGCAAGGTATGACTTACTCGCATACAACCCAAACTCATATGTATAAAGAAGATCTTGTTTAAGATCTCGCCTATCCTTCAGATAAGTCCAAACGATAATATCCGAACTGTATTGAGAAAGCTCTCTTTCCGAATTATGAGCAAGTAAAGTCATAATAATATTTGGGTTCTCTTCCGCAAAAGCTTTAATGTATTGTCCCATTGTTGTCACCAGGATAGGTGTAGTTGTTGATACGGTTAGGGTCTCTTTTTTTTCAATATCCCCCTTCATTTTTTGCTGTAGAAATTCAACTTTTTGAATAATTTCAGAATAAAGCTCAATCAGCTCTTCTCCTGCCCGGGTAAACTCGATCCCTTTCGATTTCCGGTAATAGATTTTTTGACCAAAAGCCTCTTCAAGTTTCTCAAGCCGTTTACTGACAGAAGGAACTTTCATTCCAAATTCCTCTGAAGTTCTT
>DATKTE010000105.1:0-2508 GCA_035531295.1 Alphaproteobacteria bacterium | reverse complement strand
AAATTAAACATTTTGCTCAACAAGGCACAGACACGGTTTGCTGTATAGGGTGTTTCGCGAAGTTCGTGGTGTAAGTGTTGAATGTCATGCGTCTTAACCTCCTCAACTTTTTTTGTTCCCAACCGGCGAAAAATGATGTTCTTCACCATTCTCTCATCTCCCTTGTAACTTAAAGGTCTTTTCTTCGTTTTTGCGTAAACTTCAAGATATTCACTCGCCAACTCAATCATCGTAGGCTTTTTCTTTGCTTTCTGAAAATCCTTTGATGGATCTTCTCCTTTAGCTACATCACCTAATAGCTTTTTGGCTTCATCACGGGCTAGCTCGGCGGTTATAACTCCATGGACGCCAATTTTTTTGCGTCGTGTATTTCCGAATTGATTTCGGTACTGAACAAAGTAAGTCCTACGACCCGTTGTAAAAATTCTAACTCCAAAACCTTTTAATTCAGAATCCCACACGAGAAGCTCATTTTTCTCATGTGGTTTAATGCTCTCGACAAATCTCTTTGTTAATTTTTGGCCACTGTTCATATTTAGCCCCTTAATTTTATTATTCTGATAATAACACTTAGCCCACTGAGAATTAATCTTATGGTTATTTTTGTGATTTTAAAACGGAAGCAATTCGGAAGCAACCAAAAAGAACTCGTGGCTACCTTTATAGACTTTGATCTCCCATGAATAATGAACGATTCATTGAAATATACACCATTTTATCCCATTGTCGACCTAGGTAACCCTATGGATCCTTTGATTCCTAATCTTGGGGTCGGAGGTTCGAATCCTCTCGGGCACGCCACCTACCTTTTGTCTATACCGGATACATAGGTAATACTTTATGCCGAAGACATAGGTAACAGTTTTTCTTTGAAGGGGTTGTCTAAAGGTTCAACCCTACACGAGTCTTCGTCAAAGTACCCTAAGTCAAATTTTATCTAAAAACACTTTATTCAGCTTTTGAAATATTAAGCGACAAAGCCCAGACCTTTAAAAGGAATATAAAAGTTTAGCTAATTCACTCATCATATACAAATCGGACTGCCTACTTTTTACCTTCTTGCCAAGAGCTCCCTTCTTTGTGATGTGCGTCCTATTTTAAAAAACGCTCAAAAAAGCTTAGATTTCATATTGCGTTTGTCTTTAATCCTCAAAAACTCTTCTTTGCAGAGATTTCAGGGGAAAGAGGTATTCATCTCCCAATAAATAAGATTTAAATAATTGACAAGGGCAGTTAGTGAATGCTTTTTAGTATAAAATTTTTCTGAAAAACGGATAAAGTCCTTTTGGAATAATCAAAAAAGCAAGACAAAGACGCGGGGTTCGCTCGAACCTTCGCTGGGCAAAGGGCAGGGGAGCCAAAAAAAATTATGTTTAAGAAACTTATTTCCTATTTAATTATAATGTCTTTATTTGCGCCAGACATCCTACGCGCAATGGAGGAAGACCCTTCTGAGAATCTACACCGAAAGACAAATGTAAGAAGAATACCTCGTTCGCTTCATTCAGATACCAGAGGAAGTGAGCAAGAAGAAGAGGCTGGATCAAGGCCCAGTTCTTTCAACTCCGATGAATTTGGAGGGTCGTGGAGGGTCCTTCCAGAAGATCGTAAACGCATGCTCAGAAACATGGCTTCTCTTCGAAGAGAGGGTGAGGAAAGGGAATCGCTTTTGAGGGGCGGCGAGGATTGGGATGATGACTTTTACTGGCTGGAAAAAACTAAAGGGAATGGTGGTGCTTCTACAGAAGATTTCGAGGAGCACGGCTGGTTTGGAGTATTTGATCGGGTCAAACAAAGTGTCTACGGTTTGAAGGGAAAAAAGACGTCTCATACCAAAAATGAAGAAGAAAACGGCGAGAAAGAGGAAGACAACGAAAGAGAAAAAGAGCGAGATAGCAGAGAGCAAGATGGGCTGTTTTCTGGAGAGGGTGAGGCTTACGAAGAATCAGAGATCTGGGCTGATTCGCAGCTTCGCGAGGATGGCGAGAGGCCGCATTTGCGAAGTGCAGGGCGACGAAACAACCTAGGAATTAACGGGGATTATACACCAGGTGATGACGAGGAAGCAGGCCCTTCCTCAAGCATCGTAGACCGCATCCGCGAACTTCTTCCCGCGGGCGTCAACCTCGACGATCTTCCACTCTCTGTACGGGGCCTCCTCATTTCGGCGGTTGAATTGGAACAAGGCGACGAGAACCAGAAAAAGACCATGCGTCTCCTTGTGCATATGTATGACCACATTCTGCAAGGCAAACTGACCCGGAAGCAGATGTTGGTTGGGGGGATTGGGGGGTTGTTGATTGCAATGGGGGTAGGTAGTGGATTTGTTATGTTATATCTTGTCAGTATTGAAAATGCTACTCAAGATGTAATGGATTTTCTCGATCCACTCATTGCGCAATTTGGGGATTTTTTAGCTGATTATGCTTATTGGGTCATTGTTAAGGATGTCGCATGTCGGAATGTCGAAACCATTGCCAAACTTTCTGCTCCTTCAATAGCTGATTT
>DATKTE010000104.1:0-6688 GCA_035531295.1 Alphaproteobacteria bacterium | reverse complement strand
TCTTTTTTCGAAGATGGTGGCCAGGATTCTGAAATTTTAGGAGTCAGGAAATGCACTTTTGTATCATCTGATCCAAAAATGCCCTGACTCACATCATTTGCGACAATCCAATCACATTTAGATAGCTTTTCTTTAGCATTTTCAAGTACATTTTCTGTCTCTGCAGCAAATCCAATTAAAAGACGTGGTCTCATTGTATGACCTGCGAGGCAAGCTAAAATATCTGGATTCGGTTTTAGAGAGAGGGTGGAAAGCTCGATGTTCTTTTTAAGCTTTTGAGGAGAAGGGACCTCTGGCCCCCAATCAGCAACAGCTGCTGTACAAATTGCGAGATCGACCGGTAATTGAGACTCTGTCGCCTTCCACATTTCTTCTGCGGTTTGAATAGATATAAGCTGAGCGCCGATGGGGGCGCGTAAAGCAACGGGCCCAGTGATGAGAATGACTTCAGCTCCCTTTTGAAGAAGAGCTTCAGCGATAGAATACCCTTGTTTCCCAGAAGAAGAATTAGAAAAATACCGCACGGGGTCGATGGGTTCTCGGGTAGGTCCTGCAGTGACAAGAGCTTTTAGGCCTTTCAACGGCTGTTTTGCATAAAGCTTTTCACTGATTGCGGCACAAATAAAATCAGGTTCGCTCATCTTTCCGTAGCCAATTTCTCCACAAGCAAGCTCTCCTTCTTCGGGGCCCATAAAAGCAACACCCCTTTTTTGTAAGAGCGTCACATTCGCTTGTGTCGCCGGATGTTGCCACATTTCCACATTCATAGCCGGTGCCATAAAAAGGGGAGCTTTTGTTGTGAGAAGAATTGCTGAGGCTAAATCATCTGCTCTTCCTTGAGCAGTCTTTGCTATTAAATCTGCACTTGCAGGAGCAACGACAACAAGATCTGCTTCACGAGCGAGGCGAATATGTCCCATTTCTGTTTCTTCCGTAAGCGAAAATAAGTCAGAGTGCACCGGCTCACCTGATAGGGCAGCGCAGGAAAGAGGGGTGATAAATTGTGCCCCGCCGGATGTTAAAACCACTTTGACGCTGATATTTTTACGGCGCAACAAGCGTATAATTTCAAGGCCTTTATAAGCAGCTATGCTTCCACTGATGATTAATAAAACAGAAGGCATGTTCTGACCTTAATGGAAAACTTATTCTAAGACATGATATAGAAATGAGCAGCAGCTGTCAAAAAATTGAAGCGGCATTTGCAAATGGAAAGATGAAAGCCTATGATAATTATATCATAAGAACAAGTTGAGAAAGATGGATTGGGATAAATTACGCGTTTTTCATGCTGTTGCGAGCGCAGGAAGCTTTACGAAGGCTACTGAAACCTTAAATATTAGTCAATCAGCTATTAGTCGTCAGATTAATATCCTCGAGGATGAGATAGGAACTTCCCTTTTTACACGCGTGGCGAGAGGTTTAGTATTGACCGAGGCTGGTGAGGCGCTTCGAGACACGGTCGTCAATGTTTTCGGAAAACTAGCGATGGCTCAAGCAACCATGGAAGAACTTAAATATTATCCTCGTGGCCATATTCAAGTTGCAACAACGCTTGCCTTTGGCTCTTTATGGCTTGCCCCTCGTCTGCAAGAATTTCTCGATCAATATCCTGATGTCCAAGTGAACCTTTTGTTGAAAGATGAAGAAGTTGACCTTAATATGCGGGAAGCGGATATTGGGATTACGGCTCTTTCTGTTGGGGGTCAGGATCTCATTCAGTCTGAACCCGTGTCCTATCGTTTTCGTATTTATGCAAGTCGATCCTACTTAGAAAAATACGGCACTCCAAAAAAGCCAGAAGATCTCGATAATCATCGACTCATCGTTTTCGGTAAAGATATGCCTCATATTTACAGTAACTCTGATTGGTTATTAAAAGTAGGAGCCAAAAAGCAGCGAGTGCCTTACCTTATGATTAACAGCGGTCAAGCCATTTATGAAGCCACGCGATCAGGCATTGGAATTTCTGCTCTTCACAAGTATATGGTTGGAGATGATCCAGAAGTCGTAGAAATTCTAACGGATATTCCAGCGACGACAGTCTATCGATACGTCGTCTATCCTTTCCATCTAGCTAACCTTAAACGTATACAAGTGTTTGTAGATTTTATTTTAAAGAAAATGAAGGAAGAAGAGTTTTAACATTGCGCCAGAGTAGAAAAATAGGTAACGACGTATCCATATGACCGTTTCGGAAAAAGCTAAGTCGTTATGAAAAAATCGGAAATAAGCCATTGTCGATCAGTATAAAAAATTTGGAAAAAGCCTATGACGTCGTTGTTCTGAAAGGAATTAACCTTGAAGTCCCTCAAGGTCAAATTCTGGGGATTATTGGTAAAAGCGGTGCCGGGAAAAGCACACTTTTACGTTGCCTCAATGGATTGGAGCAGCCTAGCGCAGGTACAATTACAGTCGATAATGAACTATTCACAGGAATTTCTGACAAAGCCAGAAGGAAAATTCAACGAAAAATTGGTAACGTTTTTCAAAACTTTAACCTTTTAAGCCGATTAACAGCTCTTGAAAACGTTATGTTTCCTCTAAAACTGCTCAAAGAAGATATAAAGAAAAGCCGTTCAAAAGCACTTAAAATGCTTCATCTCGTTGGTTTAAAAGGTAAGGAAAATAATTATCCAAGCCAATTAAGTGGGGGGCAGTTACAGCGTGTCGCTATCGCCCGGGCCCTTATTAGTGATGTTTCTTTTCTGTTGTGCGATGAATTCACATCTGCCTTGGATCTGGAAACATCTTTAGAAATTCTTGAGTTATTACGTGATCTGAATCAGCGACTTGGGATCACCATTGTTTTAATCACTCATGATATGGCTATTGTTCGTGAAATTTGCGACGAAGTCTGTGTCTTGGATAAAGGGCAAGTCGTTGAAAAAAATGACATCACATCTATTTTACTCTACCCGCAGAATGCGGTTACAAAATCTTTGATACGTAATTTGATTAATAGAGACCTCCCCCATCATCTACAAGAAATATTGATGGAAGAACCAGCTCCCGATTCTTCAGCTTTGTTACGATTATTTTTTTCAAATCAGACAGCTGGAGATCCAGTTATTTCTTCTATTGTCAAAAAATATAATGTTCCGGTAAATATTTTATTCGGCAATTTGGATCATATCCGTGAGACAGCCTTCGGTTGTCTTATTGTTGCAATTCCTTATGAGCACTCAAAAATTGATGATATAATGAGTGATCTTGCCAAAAGAGATGTCTCGACAGAAATTATAGGGTATTTGCCGCAAAAAGGATGTTTCACGTGAAACAATTAGTCCTCCAGTCTTTTATTGAAACCGTAGAGATGGTTGGTGTCTCCATGGCTTTGGGAACGATTATTGGCAGCCTGCTGGCAATTCTTCTCGTCTTAACAAAACCATCAGGACTTTGGCCGAGATCTTATCTTCACCAAATATTGGGTATAGGCCTAAATGCATTTCGCTCGATCCCTTTTATCATTCTTATCATATTAATGATCCCCTTTACGCGGTTCTGGGTGGGAACGTCCATTGGTACGGCTGCTGCGACCCTTCCTCTTACCTTTGCAGCTAGCCTTCTTATTGCACGCGTTATCGAAGATGCCTTAAATACAACCCCCAAGGGATTGATAGAAGTCGGTAAAGCTTTGGGGGCTTCAAATCTTCAGATTATTTTGAAAATTCAATTTCGTGAGGCATTACCCCTCATTATTTCTGGTCTAACAACGATTTCAATTAATATCATTGGTTTTTCGGCCATGGCAGGAACTGTTGGAGGGGGAGGGCTGGGAGACCTTGCGATTCGCTATGGCTACCAGCGATACGACTTTACGTTACTCATTATTATCGTTATTATTCTTATAGCGATGGTCCAGTGTGTTCAAACCCTAGGTAATTTTGTATCAGCGAGATTAAGAAAATAAGACGGAGTCTTTTTGCATGAAGTTGTTATCTGCTTTAGCTTTTTTTGTTCTATCCATAACCTCATCGATTGCAAGCCCCCTTAAAGTGGGCGTCACAGCCGGTCCTCATGCGATCATCATGGAAAAGGTAAAGGAACTCGCTGAAGCCGATGGTATAGATATAAAAATCATTGAATTTAATGATTTTATTTTACCGAACGTGGCTTTAAATGACAAAGAGTTGGATATCAATTCATACCAACACCAACCTTTTTTAGATGAGCAGATTAAAACCCGTGGCTACAAAATTAAATCAGCCGGAAAAACGGTTTTGATGCCTCTTGGTATTTATAGCAAGACCTTAAAAACCCTTGCAGATTTAAAAGAAAATTCAAAAATTGCGATACCTTCCGATCCAACAAACGGCGGTCGCGCCCTTAAACTATTAGAAAAGGAAGGGTTGATCACATTGAATCCATCTACCAACCCGTCAATTTTAGATATAAAAGACAATCCAAAAAAAATCACGATTCTTGAGATTGATGCGCCTCAGTTACCTCGAACTTTGGATGATGTTGATGCTGCTGTTATTAATACGGATTGGGTGCTTCTGGGAGGTCTTGACCCCAAGACTGCTCTTGCAATGGAAGATAAAAATTCTCCCTATGCCAACGTCTTTGCGATTCGTGAAGATGAGCACAGGCCTGAGATCGAAAAACTTATTAGAATATATCAAAGCGAACCCGTAAAAGCCTTTATTCTTGAAAAATTTAAAGGAGCTATTTTACCTGCATGGTGAAATACGGATTTAAGCGTTTGAATTTTAACATCTTGTGGAATGCTCAAGAATTGTTTATCCTTTTCTTCTTATAGAAAGGGAGAACAATCAATGAAAAAAACTTATATATACCTTTTATCTTTTGCGAGTCTATGTCTTATAAATGGTGCCTTTGCGGCGGATGCTCCTCCAGTACAAGTTGGATCTCAGCCTTCAGCGTCTACGCTTCCGCCTGCTCAAGTTGCTGAAATTGAAAAAGTTGTAGCGAGCTATCTGAAAAAAAATCCCGAAATCATCATGTCCTCTTTTCAGGAAGGCATGGAAAAACAACAGCAAGAATCTGTGGCTAAGATAGAAAAAGCTGTTGCAGAAAATAAAAATAAAATCTTTTATGATCCCGCGACTCCTACCATAGGGAATCCTCAAGGAACCCAATCGGTTGTGGTCTTTGCGGACCCTCTTTGTGGGTATTGTAAAAAGTTTTATAAAGAGATAGCAACCTTGTTAAATCTGAATAAGGATGTAAAGGTTATCTTTAAGGATATTCCTATCATGGGAGCAAATTCTGAGGTAGCAATCAAAGCCATGCTTGCAGCTAAGCAGCAAGGAAAGTATGACGAAGTCCAAAAAATTATTTATACATCCGACAAGCCTTTAACTAAAAAGCAAATCATGAAACTTGCAAGTACGTTGGGTATTGACACTAAGAAGCTTGGGGAGGATATGGAGAGTAAAGCGATCAAAGACGAAGTTGATCAAACTCTTGCCCTTTCAAAAGAACTAGGAATTAATGGAACTCCGACTTTAATTATAGGCGAGACAACCGTTCTTCCGGGCTATGTTAGTGCAGAAGAGCTCAATAAAAAATTGAAAGATTCTAAATCTCCTGCTGAAGAAAAAGCTGCAAATGATAAAGCTTCCTAAAGCTTAATTATAATAAGGAAAGGGGCCGAAAGGCCCCTTTTTTCATCCTACCGTTTGTATGGCCGGTCTTGTTTTTCATCGATATGTGCTTTCAAAGAGGGCAATTTATGCTTACAATGTAATCTTTAAGTGATTATAATAAGCATCCATGGGATCTGATAAAAAACACTCAACAACCTACCTGGAATTTGAAGATAATATTCTTCTCATTGAGCTATTCGGTAGTCAAGAAGCGAATCTGAAGCTTCTCGAAAAGGAAATCCCTGTGACGATCACAACTCGGGGAAATCAGGTTGTCATTCAGGGGGAGGAAGAAAACACACGCATTGCAGGTCAAACATTGGCATTTCTTTACCTATCGCTTCAGGAAGGTAAGCAAATTGATGCAACAGATGTCATGGCAGCATTTCGGCAGGCGAGTGATAAAGAACCGCACGAAGAAATCTTTCTTACGACCAAACGGCGCGTCATTGCTGCTCGATCTAAACAGCAAGGCGCTTATATAAAATCTCTCAAGGAGAACGAGCTTGTGTTTGCCGAAGGCCCTGCGGGTACGGGGAAAACCTATCTAGCCGTTGCACTTGGGGTAGAAATGATGATGGCAGGCCAGATGGACCGCCTTATTCTTTCTCGTCCGGCTGTTGAAGCTGGTGAACGTCTAGGTTTTTTGCCGGGAGACATCCGGGAAAAAGTTGATCCTTATCTGCGCCCTCTTTATGATGCGCTTCATGATATGCTTCCTCTGGAGCAAGTCACAAAAAAATTAGCATTGGGTGAAATCGAAGTTGCTCCCTTAGCTTTTATGCGGGGAAGGACTCTTTCTGATTCGATTATTATCTTAGATGAAGCGCAGAACACAACTGAAGTTCAAATGAAAATGTTTTTAACGCGTCTAGGAAATAATTCACGTATGATTGTGACGGGCGATCTAACTCAGATAGATTTACCTAAAGGGGTACCGTCTGGTCTTCAGGATGCAATCAATACGCTTCAAGGGGTTAAGGGCGTTGGGTTTATTAATTTTACAGAGCGAGATGTTGTGAGGCATCCCTTAGTATCACGAATTGTTAGGGCATATGAGCACAAAAAGACCC
>DATKTE010000103.1:0-2282 GCA_035531295.1 Alphaproteobacteria bacterium | reverse complement strand
CCAATTACTTCGCCCTTATATCCGTCATAGAATGCTAACGTATCGTCCAAGTCTACACCAAACCAACCCTTTCCTCTACTCATATGTAACACCTTAAGCTATTATTTTCTATAAAGTCTAATATAATCCAATGCCAACTATATCTTATATTGCCTCTTTCCTTAACATATTCCATAAAATTAGAGTTAGTTCTTTTTATAAAAGCATCCACATCTGAGGTGTATTTTTCATTGGTAGATACAAGATATTTTTTATCATAAGGCACATCCCAAGCTTTATCTCTCCACTCTTTAGCTTTAATCATTAAATGCCAGTTTTCCTGACATACTTTTCTAAACTCAGCTTTGGGCCTCTCTCTTTCTTGTGCGCTCATACTTGCAAGTTTTTCTACTTTATAATCATATTTAACTTTTCTAACAAATGTCTGAAAATAAAAAACGTCAAACCTATTATATGTTCTCCACAAGTTAACTGGGTCATTTTGTTTCTCGACTATAACCAAGGCTTCCGATAAAGTTTTCACCGCTTCAGTTAATCTACCATCCTCATACTGAGTCTGTGATAAATCATACAATTTTCTAAACTTAATCGCATCCGGGTCAATGGCATTCCAACTTGGCTTTTTGAAAAATTTCGCTATTTCTTCTGCGTTGCCACCATCAAAATCCCATCCGGGGTATTCGTTAACATAATCAATGGTCACAACTTTTGCAGTCTTTGTGACAGCCACTGCATTGGACTCGGAAACGCTTGCAAGCATTTGTTTTCTAATAGACAAATGGTTTTTTATTAATATAAATCCCAGACCGACAAGCCACACAATCATAATTGCAAATACAGTCTTTCCTATATTACTTATTGTCAACTTTTTTATCCTCCAGATATGTTCCCAATGTTCCGTCTTCCCAGTGCTTCATTCTCCTATCAAACTCTTCCTTGTGAACTGCAACGACAGTCATGGCGTCTGAAATCCTATAAGACTCATCGTTTTCATAAAATTCTTCCTTCTCTTCTTTAGTCATTGGTCTTATTGCCCCCGTTTCATGACAGAGTTCCAACGCTTTAAAGATTTCATACTTAATATCTGGCATTTCTTTTTTGTCCACGTGGATATTGAAATGCCCAAGAAAATTAATCAAAGACCTCTCTTTGTTGAAGCCCCAATCCTCCATCTCGTCAAAACAAGGGCCATATTCTTTTTCATACTTCATACACATCAGGATTTATCGTCTCCTGACTTAATTAATTCAAAGTGTTTTCTTACCCATCTCATGAGTTCCATTGCTTTGTGCTCGGCGGTAAATCTTCCACCTTTGGCATCCTCTACAGAGATTGGAAATTCAAATCCGTCTTCGGTTTCATACCAAATCATATCGTCATGAAAATTTTTGAAGATAGCTTTCTTATCTTTAACCAAGTCTTTTACGGACACTTCGCCGTTCTTAATTTTTGTTGTTATACTCATGTTTCTCCTTGAAAATTGGCTGGGGAAGTAGGACTCGAACCTACAGTGCCAAAGGCGGCGCATTAACAGTGCGCTGGGTTTACCAATTCTCCTATTCCCCAATATTTAGCTCACTCGGCTAGACTCGAACTAGCAACCTCGAAGTTAACAGCTTCTTGCTCCACCATTGAGCTACGAGTGAATACTCCAAGAAGAAAATTGACCAGACTTTTTTGCGTGCTATCCATTACACCAAGCAGCTTGCGCTGTGCGGAATCGAACCGCTCCTCTTCATTTACAGTGAAGGAAGTCTAATCTCGCTTTCTTGAAATGTTTTTTTGAGAAGAAAATTGATAAGAGCCTTTTTTTGTCAGCTGCCTCACCATTGGGCTACAGTCCCCATGCTGTGGGGAAGATAGGAGTCGAACCTACATCTGGCTGATTTACGTTGAAGTATCTCTAGTCTCGCTTTCTCAAAACTTTTAATCAGAGAGAAAAGTAGCAAGGGTGTTTTTTCATCAAATTGAAGTAACCCTCACATCACTGCTCCGATTGTGCATCCTGTAGGAATCGAACCTACATCGTCCATCTTGTAGGGATGGCGCATAACCACTCTAGCCAAGGATGCATATTTTCCAGAGAGAACACTAAAGAGAATCTTTTACGTTGCTCTGCCTCTGAGCTACACTGGCGTGAATAGTGCCAGTGGTAGGGAATTGAACCCTACGACCTACGGCTTATAATGCGATGGAATTCTCTTATCGCTGCTCTAGAAAAATTTTGGTGCTGGTCTTTGGGCTGAGCAAAGTGTTACACCAGCTTATCGCCTTGACTAGTC
>DATKTE010000102.1:0-4037 GCA_035531295.1 Alphaproteobacteria bacterium | reverse complement strand
TAAGGATAGATTAGCTATACCTCGCTTCTTTATAACGTAACGTCTTTCAAGATCAGCAATGGGTTCGTAATCTAAACCCTTTATTAATTCTTCACATTTTTCTTTTAATTCATCCATTTTTTTTATGATTTCTTGTGGATTACGACGATATCTCTTATTTTTATTTAATTTTTCTTTCAAATACTCAGCTCCCACAGACGCAATTATCCCTGCACCCACTCCAAGTCCCAGACCGATGAGAGTACCAACTGGACCTCCTACAGCAGTCCCAGCAATAGCGCCTCCACCGCCTGCTCCAGCAATCATTCCTACAAGAGCTGCGCTCGCTCCAGCTTCCTTTAAAGTATCTATTACTTTTTTCCTAAACTGACCTTTAGAAGCTTCTCTAAGTTCTTCTTCCAATTCATCTACACTATCTTTAATTCTCTTCAAAAAATTTTTCTCTAATTGTTCTTTTTTTCGTATAAGCAGCTCGTCCATTAACTTTTCATTAAGTTCATCCTTAGGTAGTGAAGAGGAGCGTATAACAAGCTTTTTTTGATCATAAATCTCAGGTGTGAATCTGTAATATTCTGATTTAGTTGCATATAAAGGTGCATAAAAAATAGAAAATATGAGGAAAATGCATATAAATCTTTTAGTGCACTTTTGTTTCAATATAAGATTTCGGAGATTGTTAATATGGTACTTTTTCTTGCAGAGTCTGTATTGGGTTGAGACTTCATTAGGAAGTACCATGGTAAAACCTGAGATCAATTTAATCGAAAATTTTCTTAATACATTATTTGTTTTTAACATTTTTTTATCTCTTTAATTTAATTGATTTATTTAGTTCTGTTTTACAGAAAATTCTGTTTTTCACGAGAGTGATTATTTGATCCGCATTCTCGACAATAACAGGCCGATGGGTAATGATAATTTTGGTCATACCCGGTAGAAATGTTTCGATATTATTTTGAATCGTGAATTCTGTGTTTTTATCTAGGGATGAAGTGCTTTCATCAAATATACAGATTTTAGGCTTTTTTAGAAAAAGACGCGCAAGGGCGAGTCGTTGCTTCTCACCTCCCGAAAGCTTTAGGCCTCGATCTCCAACAACGCTTTGAATCCCATTGTATAGGCAATTTACGAAATTGAAGAGACATGGACTTTTTAGAGCATATTCAATGTCTTTAAGAACAGTACCAGGTCGAACAAAATGAATATTGTTTTGAATGGTGTCATTAAGTAAATAGGTTTCTTGAGGTACCCAGCCTATGATTTCGTAGAGAGACGATGCCTGACTGACCATCCAAATAAAACCATAACTTAATAGAACAAATGTGATAGATCCCATTTCAGGAGCCGAGAAAATCTCCACGATCTTTTTTAAAAAGAGAGGAGTAGCTCCGGCGGTTATGATTCCAATCATGAGAAACAGAATTCCAAAACAAAATTGGGAACGTAGATTTTTATCCTCAAAAGTTTTGTGGACTATTGGGCTTATGCATCCCCAATATTGTTTATAATTTGTGTTCTTGCTCATAGTGCCTTCTCTTCCCAATATTTTAAGAAAATTTCAGCGGACGCTAAGTGCATGAAAGGCCATAGGTGTTTCACATCTCCATTTCCGATAAGAGTTATCGTCTTATAAAGCCCTTCTTTATCGATAAGCCCTTGCTTTGCGAAATGGCCGTTCAAACAAATGTCCAGAACACGCTCAAGATTTTGTTTGATCCCTAATTGAAAAAGTCCTGTGGTTTGACTTTTATCACGCCTCCAGACGGTGTCTGTCTTAAAGGAATCGCTCACGGCTTTGCGAAGAGGATAGCGGTCGTATCCCTTTTCAAAAAGAGCATATGTCGGAAAGGAGAGAGCAAATTCCACGACAGGCTCATAAAGAAAGGGATAAAAAGTTGGATCAGTTTGATTCATCATCTCTACATGAATGGAGGCAAGTCCTTCATACAGAGCGTCGATCTGATCATATTTTCCTGGAAGAACTTTCAAAGAGAGATGCTCATAAATTGGATGAGAATAGGTAGGAGAGATATTTTGTAAGAGCTCTTTTTTGATCCACTTCGGAAGGTCTTTTGTTTTCTCTTTAAGATAGCTTTTTTCTCTTTGCAAACCGAGAAAATGGGAGGTTAGACTTTTCAAATTCAGCTTAAAGATAGAGAAAAGAGGATCTCGATAAAATTGAGCTATACTCTTAAGCTGTTCTTTTGATCCTTTCGTTCCTTGCTCAAGAATATAATCTGATACACACCTCTGAGAAGGAGGGCGCATGAAGATATGGTCACTCCCGTGTCCACTCAGAAAAGCAACGGAATTGGTTGATGTGATATTATTAAATATGGTTTCTTGCCATTTTAAACTTACCAAGCCAGGGAAAGGTTTATTGGGATTTAAGCCTTGTCTTTGCTGAGAATGATCAAATGGGAGAGAGCTTGAGGCATCAACTTCAATGAGTTCAATGCCTGCATCCTCACAAACCTTACGAGCATAAATAAGCTCATTTGAAGACTGAATCTGAGAGTGAAAATAATTGAGAGCTTTTAATGTTTGATCTTTTTTAAGAATATCTTTCAAACAATAAACAAGAGAAGAAGAGTCCACACCTCCTGAAAGACTCACACAGACAGTTTGATAGGGTTCAATCCAAGGTTTTAAAGTTTTTTGAAGAACATCGACGGCATCGTTTTCTTGTGTTTCTGATTTTTTGTAGCGTGCAAGAGGGTTCCAAAAGGGAGTTGTCTCTCTCTCATTCTTTGTTATTTTTAAGTTGCAAGCAGGAGGAAGTTCAAAAAGGTTTTTAAAAGGTGTTTGGATAGAACTACTACTGCCATTAACAAGATAAGAACAAAGATACTCCCAATTATATTCTGACTTTTGACCAAGGATCTTAAAAAGGATTTCCATATCGGAGGCAAATAACAGATTCCCATCAGAAAAAGGATAGTAGAAAAAAGGGAGCTGCCCCGTTGAATCAACAACAATTTCAAATTGGGAGTTCTTTTTATTAACATTTATATAAACATACTTTCCCCAGATCTCATTTAAAGCGGCTTCCGTGGTTAAAAGAGACAGATCTTTAAAAGTTGTTTTAGCTAATGCAGAAGAACGCTCTTTGTCAAAAGCCCGTCCGATCAAGATTGAAGACTTATTCTCCCAAAACCCATCCATATCTTGCGTATTGGAAAGTTTGCCACAACAAAGCGTAAGAGCGCCTTTTCGAATGACAGAAGGGGCATCTTGTGCAAAAGACGCGATTGCCTTCGTGAGACTTTTTTCTGTTATTGACAGAGTGCTAAAATTTATGAATCCTGCATAAATCATATTTTCACCTTCCGAAAAGGTTCATTTAAAATAATTCCCAATCCCTCTCTCAAGTCTTGGGAATCCATGACAACTTTCCCATCACACTCCACCCATGCGTGAGCCATAAAAGGATAGTTTTGGACGCCAATTTCCAAATTGCACTTCCATTTTCGTTTTAAAGCGAGAAGCACGAAAGTCATGGCCCATTCTAAGCATTTGATTCTATTTGGATAAACAAGGCAGGCCTTATTCACTGTGTTTGCTAGATCTCTCAACTCTTGAGCTTGAGGAATGATATATTTTGAGTGACTTTTACGAGACCTTTTAATCAGCTGAATCGTGTGATATAGCCCTTTAAACTTTATATAGAAATTGACTTTGATAAGTGTCGTAAAAGCTTTTAATACCTGCAGATTCAAACTTACCTTTTTGTTCTCTAAGGGCAGTCGCCAATCCACATTAGAGACACCTTCTGACTGAGGCTTTTTATCAATATAAAAAGGATAGGGAGAATCTTTTCTTTCAATGATGTAATCGTTTAAGAGTTTCTGGAGATATGCTGAATCTTGAGATGAGTATTGAGAGCCGGAATAGATTATGCGCTCATTGTCTAAATGCGAGTTATTTTTTTCAAGTATGTCCGCAAATAATTCTGAAATCTGCTCAGGACAGATCATATATTTATCTTTTTTTGTATCCAAAATAATCAGTTCCTCTCGAAACTGAGCGATATAAAT
>DATKTE010000101.1:0-2263 GCA_035531295.1 Alphaproteobacteria bacterium | reverse complement strand
TAGAACTTGGGTGGGTGGTTTTGCGTTATACTCCAGACCAGGAATTTAACGAGAAGACGATTCAGCAAATTAAAAACACATTGGAGGTAAGATGAAATTCCCATTTAAAAAGTTGTTTTTTTTTATTTTTGTCTTGCTTTGTCTTGTAAAATAGGTTATATTAATTACAGGAACTTGAACAATTAAAGAAAGGCTAAAAGATGGAAAAAGGCACATTCCTTCGGGAAGAAACAATCGCAAAATGGAAAAGCAGGGATGGGGTATATTGGTACGTTCTCAGAAATGCCCTCACAGGCTCTTACAAAGCCTCTCAGGACGTTTTAGACCTTGAGGACGGTTGGGACATCATAGATGTTTACCGGGGCGGGAAAGCCCTTGAAACGGCTTTTTAATAACAATCAAAGAAAGAGGCTAAAAATGGATTTAAAAGAACTTAGAAAACCACTGGAAATTCACGAGATTGATTTCAGGGTGCAAAGCATAAACCGGGGGGGATATGCGACTATCCTGGCTTATAAGGACGCCAGAGTAGATATTAACCGGCTGGATGCCGTTGTCGGGCCCCTGGGCTGGAAGCGGGAGCATACCCGCGATAACCAAAACTGCATCGTATCAATTTGGGATGCGGAGAATAAACATTGGGTATCAAAGGAGGACACCGGCAAAGAATCCTTCACAGAGAAGGAAAAGGGGCTTGCCAGTGACAGCTTCAAAAGGGCTTGCTTTAATTGGGGAATCGGGATTGAGCTTTATTGTTACCCTGTAATTTTGGTAAAACTTAATGCTGATGAATATACTATGCAAGATGGTAAAGCAAAAGCCACATGGGATTTGCATTTAAAACACTGGATTTGGTACTCTGAATTTGAGGACAACTGCCTGAGCTATCTGGGAGCCAAAGACCAGGAACACAAACTTAGATTCCAATTTGGAACATTAAAAAGGAATAACAAATGACGAATGCAGAAGCAATAACAGAATTGAAAATGATGGGGAGCCTGATACAAGGCTCCAAACCGGCTAAAGCTATAAGAATAGCGATCGCCGAACTGGAAAAGATAAAAGGGGAACGGAAACCAGAAAAAGGCGAGGTCATTATATGCTGGAATGATGACTCACCACAAAAGAGATATTTCCTTTTTTATGATGGCAAAGATTTAACTGATGCCAAAAGTTTAACAGATGGCAACCTTTTTTGGAATTGGTCTTATTTCGATAACAGGATTCTCACCGGGGAAATAGTGAATATGGATGTTTTGAATAATTTGAAGGAGGAAAAATGATAACGCTACAAAATGAGTATAAAATAGATTTTGAACCTGTAAAGCACCGTTACACAATAAACGGCCAGTATGATGTTGCGAGTTGGACAGGTGTTTTGGGCATACTTGATAAGTCTGCGGGCCTTCTGCCCTGGGCCGTGAATTGCGCTGTTAAATACATCCAAGATAATGGGATTGACTCTCTGGAGAAAGCAAGGACCGAGTGGCGCACGGTAAAAGATGAGGCTTGCGATATCGGGAGTGAGGTTCATGGAATTATTGAGAAGTATATCAAATACGGCAGGGACACTATTGGCGAACTTAGGCCGGAAGTGGAAAACGCCTTTTTAGCTTTCTTGGATTGGGAAAAAACGACCGGTGTGATTTGGCACGCATCAGAGTGTAGGGTATATAATTCTAGGGTTCATATTGCCGGGACATTTGACGCTATTGGAGAGATTGAAGGGAAACATTATCTCATTGATTTTAAAAGCTCAAAAGGCCATTATAGCGAATACGAATTACAGCTTGCCGGTTATTTCTCGGCACTGAGAGAGTATGATATGCCGTTTAAGGTTGAGACAAGCGGGATTCTGAGACTGGACAAGGTGACTGGCTTTCCGGACTGGAAAGAATATCCTGATGTTTATGACAAAATTGAAACTGTGGAGAAGTTGGCAGAGGTCTTTTATATGCTTAAAAAGAGACGGTTAAAAAATAATCCGATGGTTAAGAGGTATCATGAATAAGGCGGTTTACAGTGTCCGATTTAAAGATGGTGTTCCCCTGCATATTAATAATGACGGGGGGGACTTCCTTGCTACCTGTTATAAGTGGGAAGGGAAAAGCGGGTACTTGACTATTGATGTGTCAACAAGCAAAAGCAATAGACAGAATCGCTACTTCCGGGGTGTGGTTGTCCTCCACTTTTTAAAGGCTCTGAGGCAAGCCGGCTACAATGAGATCGCCACTGAAAAAGAAGCTCTTGACGTTATGAAGGG
>DATKTE010000100.1:0-5906 GCA_035531295.1 Alphaproteobacteria bacterium | reverse complement strand
AAATCTAGAAAATCCCCACAAAGCCTCCCGGTCCCCGCTGTGGCACATGGCGAAGGTGGATAGCGCTTCAGCAGTTGAAACCCAGGCGAAGAAAAGAAACTCCACGGGTGTAATCCTCTCGAGTTTTGCCAAAAACGGGGGTTAATCAACAATGGCGCTAGGAGTTACTGTACTTTAGAATGTCTTCCTTAAATCCAAAACTTCCCATATCTGTCATTTTTTGGGGATATAAAATTCCGTTAAGATGGTCACATTCATGTTGGACAACTCTTGCATGAAATCCGTGAGCAATTCTCTTTTCTTCTAGTCCATTCTTATTAAGAAATGTGTATTCGATAGAATGATATCTTGGAACCTCACCCATAAGACCAGGTAGCGATAGACAACTCTCTCTTCCCATTTTTATCTCATCAGATAATGGAGTAACCAGAGGATTAATCATAACGGTCCAAGGAACCCCCTCAGGATCGTATTCCGGTGTTAATTCATAAGCTGGATTATCTGTGGCCTTCATCACTCTAAAAATGACAATTTGAAGAGGAGAAAAAACCTGTGGAGCAGCTAAGCCGCTGCAATTCATATAATTTACCGTCGCTTCCATATCCGAAATAAGTTCTCTTATTTTTGGGTCAAAAGGATTTTCTACTTTTTTTGAAATTTCCTTCAAGATAGGGTGTCCCATGCGCGCAATCTGTAATACTTTTCCCTGATTAGCCATATATGTCGTCTCTCATGTAAATGATCTGTGCCATAGAATAGGAGCAGCTGAAACAATTTTTACCATATGTTCTGTAAGACGCACCTTTTTTGTATTTAGGTTAATCGCACTTATGCTAAAAGTTCCGGGATCTATTCCTGGATACAGCTGTCTAACTAAAATTTCCCCACTCGAAAGTTCTACTATGCATTTTTTATTGATAGCTTCTTTGATTGAAGGGCCTATATGTTTAATTCCTCCAACATAATCACCTTCTTCATAAAAGGGAAGCATCGCATCATCTTTTATAATGGTTACGACTGCTCCTTCATTTAAAGTAATAAATGCTGATACTTCCCTTGCAGCTTTGAGATTTTTTTCGAGTGCAATGACGGAGTCAGAAGGATCAACTTTAAGTTCCGTAGAAATTTCTTCAAAGGGGCGAGGTGAAATACCTTTCCCTTCTCGTAACCATTCTTCAGAACAATAAATCCCAACTTCTCTTAAAATATCGACAAGTCTGGTGGCTCCTTTGAGTGTGAGCGGGTTTTTTCCTCTTTCCCAGGCTTCAAGTGTTGCAAGTGGAAAACCAAATCTAAGGCAGAACGTCTTTCTCTCTGAGTAACCAGCTAAGCTTCGTACGACTTTAATACGTTGCGATATTTTTTTTCTTTTATTTACAATATCTTTTTCTATATTAGCCATATGCTCCTAATCCGGTTTATAAGTGACTGTTCAAAATACGATAATAACGTATTTAAATGTTGCTTGAATGTTTGATATGTGTTATCCGTATAAAATTCCTTCCTAAATTTTTTCCCAATTATGAGCAAGGAATTGAAAGAACACCCTCAAAAGGGATTACTATTAGGGATTTTATATATCAAGTTTTAAGAAAAGTCTATTTCCCTCTTAAGTTCATTTTTGAGTATAAACACAAAGTGTTTAAACAACTGAGGGAGACTTATGTTTAAACTTATTGAACCAAAGAACCAAGAGCTTCAAAAACCTGTCATCGATTTGTTTTTAAGTGTGATTAACAAAAATCCTGGCCTGGCTAAAGCTTTCCCCGATTTTAAAAACGCTACTTTCATCTTAAATGAAACTGCAGTTAATGGGGTTTCTGGAGGTGCTCTTCTCCTAAAACAAACTCTCTCTTCTCTTCAAAAAGACATACGAAAAATCCTATCTTCCCCCACCTCTCGAGATAGAGAGGTCTGGACCTGTGTAGTTGCTCTTTATGTGGATAATTATAATCTCGTTGATGATTTTGAATCCTACGGCAAAATCTTTATGAAAAATTTATTGAATTCGCTAAGCAGCAAAGAATAAGTTTCTTATACGCGATCCTTGAGCCGGGTGAGTATCTATGCACAGAAGTTATAGGGTTTTGGCCTTATGTAGTAGAGGTCAGGCCACAAGATTCTTTCGACGGTCTTTTTCATGGGGTTTTATCCCTTACCCAAAACAATCTTCCATCGTCTGCGAAATCTTGGGAAACCGTATCTTCACACGGAACGAAACGGGCGGCATAAAGCCATTCTCTAGCGGCATCCCAATCGAGGGGGACATTTTATCCGTTCAGATCAGTTTTTGCGGATGTCCCTACCCTTGTGAAAATAACGCTTTTAGGGCTTTGGAATTCACTTTGACCGGATAGCGAATGCGCAAAGAATTTACATACCCCCCCACAAGGTCATTTTGATAATGCTCTAGGAGTTTTTTCTTAAAAGCAGGCAATTTTTCTTCCTTTACCTGCGCCCTAGGGGGAATGATTTTATTTAAAACAACAACCGCAAAACCTTGTGGTGTAAAAGTAACACCCGCCCGGTCGGGGCGCAAGGAAAACACAAGTTCCTTCACTTCATTTGAAACCTTTTGAGAAGGTTCAGACAGAGACAAGTTTGGCAAAAGAGTCATTAAGGAAACTTTTCGATCCCCCTGATTAAAGGCCTGTACATATTTCTCTGCTTTTGCATGGGCCGCTTTGAGTTGTTCGTATTCCGTCCATACCTTTAAGACACGATCTTTGATTTCTGCAAATGGCTGTAGAGCAGTTGGTATGACTTTATCCACTCGGACAAGGTAGTATGTCCCATCTTTTGCTTGAGTAAATGGGCTATCTGAACCTTCATCAGTGGAAAAAGCAGTCTGAAGAAGCTCTTGGGCGAGGTGTGTATTTTTTGGCAATGCTGAAGATGTGACTGCCATCTGATTCCGACCTTGCGCGTCAACCCCATCAAGCGTAACAAGTTCCGCCCCTTGAACGGAGGGCGCCAGCTCTTCGAGAGTTGCTCCTCCCGCAATTTTGTCATCTAAATCTTGTGTCACTTGAAAAAGCTTTTCCATAGCTTTTTCTTTTTGAATCTCAGCGATGATCAAGGGTTTAGCACTATCGATAGAGCGTTTCTTATACTCAGGCTTTGCCTCATAGACAGCTCTAATCTCTTCTGGAGATACAGAAATCTCTTTTGCATAAGATGCCGGATCAATCACAAGAGCCGTTAGCTTTCTGAGTTCAGGAGTCTGAAACTTTTTTTGATGATCATTATAAAAGGCTTCTAAAACGACATTGGTAGGAGATTCTGGTAAAGGCATTTCCTTTGGACTGACCATAAGCATCGCTGCTTGCCGGTACTGGTATTGGGCATCAAAAAGGCGATCAACGATATCATCAGAGACATAAGCCCCCACCATGATGGCGCTTATCAGTTGTTCGCGTATGAGTTCTTTGCGCACCTCAGCGATAAAGGAATCTTCTGAAAGACTATTGTTGCGCAAGACTTGAGTAAATAAAGCTCGATCAAAAACACCCTTTTCGTTCTGAAAAGCTTTAATGGATTGAATTTGATCACGTAAAGTTTCATCACTAACCGTAAGGCCTAAATGGTCTGCTTCCAGGTTTAAAAGTATTTCTTGAATGAGTTGGCTCAAAATTATCTGAGGTAATCCGGCTTTCAGCATATCTTCTCGGGTCATGGACTCACCCGATTGAGCCATAATGCGTTGAGCCTGCTGTTGTACTTTTTCAACAAACTCATATCGACTAACCGATAGATTCCCAACTTCTGCGACCACAGCATTAGGGTCATGGGGCCGGAACCAACTCCCCCCTCCGAAGAAGGCTACAAAGCTTAAAGCCACAATCGCGAGGAAGACTTTCGCAACGCGAGACTCAGAAAATTTTTGAAATGCTTGAATCATAATTAACCGTCATTTATCTTCATTTATATGGATCCTACAGATTATTGAGCAAACTCGCAAGACAAGAACCTTGACGCATGATATACATTTCTGTAGTTGAGGGAGAGTGGATGGGTGGCCGAGCGGTTGAAGGCACCGGTCTTGAAAACCGGCAAACGTGAGAGCGTTTCGTGGGTTCGAATCCCACCCCATCCGCCATTTTCTTGATATTCTTATCAAGAATATCCTCTTCTATGGGACACTCATGGGACATCAAGAGGCAACAGACGGGCATAATGTAAGCCCTTGTGTACATAGGCCTTTGAGCCAAAAGTAGGGCGCTTTTCTCTAAAACTCTCTCCCAAATGTCCCACAATCGTCCCATTTTGCAAAAAATACCGAATTTTGACTTGATTTTCCTATAAAATTTTGAAAATTAAACTGGTCTAAAGCCCAATAGAATCTGATCCAAAAACAACCATTTTATCTCTTCCACTTTCTTTGGCTTGATAAAGAGCCTGATCAGCCATTTCGATTAATTTCATGGGATTTTCTCCATGCTTCGGTGATATTGAGACGCCAATAGAAATTGTAATTTTAGGCAAAACAATTTTATTGTAAATTAATTTGAGTTTACGGATTTCCTGAAGAATTTGAGTTGATTTTTGAGTGATACCATCTGATGTCAGATCATTAAGAATTAGTAAAAACTCTTCTCCACCATATCGATAAGCATAATCATATGTTCGTATTGTGTTTTTAAGCACTTGACTAACTTTCGTAATAACCATATCACCGGCAGAATGACCAAATTCATCATTGACCCGTTTAAAAAAATCAATATCTAACATAAAGATGGCTAATTGTTTTTTACTTCGTGTAGCACGAGATATTTCATTAGTGAGATTTTGTACCAGCGTTCTTCTGTTATACAATCCTGTTGATGCATCAATCTGTACCTGTTTTTCTAAAAGAACTCCTAGTTGCTTATTAGCAAAAATAGATTGAAGTGCTTTTGCTGCGGTAATTCGATATTTTTTCCATGGCTTTGCTTGGTTTGCGACTGTTTCGGACCATAATTGGAACGAACTCCTGGGAGAGTATTCAGTTCCTTTTTTAATTAACACCTGACTTGGGTTACCCGCCCATCTGACCGTACTTATTATTTCTTTTCGAAAAAATAATAAATAATGATTCACATCTGGTGTAAGTGGAATAGCTAATAGGCCGGCAGCTAATTTATTATAGTCCTGGCAAGCAGGATACTCTGATGAAAGTTCTTGAGTAACAAATATTTCTGTTGGATGATGTTTAAATAGCCAATCGGATAAATTTTTTATTTGCTCTGCTGTGGGTGTCTGGCCAGAGGTAGATATGATATTCTCGTAAAAAAGTGCCACACCGTCCGCGGCTAACATTAGAGAAATTTTATCCTTAATCATATCAAATGCGGTAATAATATCTGTCTGAGAATCAATATCAGGTTGAATGGTTTCATGAATTTGTAGTATGATATCTTTCTCATGAGCATCATACTTTTCAGCGATACTTACTAATTGGTTAGCGATTACTTCGGCTAGCAGTAACATTCCAAATCGATAGTACATTGATAATTTTTTTGCAGTTTTATGTTGGCAAGCGATTAAGCCCCATAATTTATCCTCTTGAATAATAGCAATTGAGAAGGCTGATGCGACACCCATATTCCGCAGATACTCAATATGAACAGGTGAAACATCTCTTAACATAACATCACTTAAATCTAATGAAAGCTTAGAGTCTTCAGGCGCAACGGCCAATAAAGAATGCGCAGATTCATTGATATCAGGAATATAACGCAAGGGTTGATTCAAATACATTTTCCGGACATAATAAGGTACGTCAGTGTCAATGACACTTCAAAATGTCCGGTTTAAATAGCACGACAATTGTCCGAGTTTAAGGGGCTCGCGAGCGCGCTATCAAACGGCGCCGTAGCGAGCGAGCCCCCTTATGCCGCAAGTTGATAATCATCCAAGGATTCTCC
>DATKTE010000099.1:0-4966 GCA_035531295.1 Alphaproteobacteria bacterium | reverse complement strand
TTGTTAGAGTATATACCTAAGCCGTAGTTGCCTGTCTTGCGAAAGACACAGCCGTCAACAAGCAACGTCCCTATCACGTCCCCGTCTATCAACGCTCCTGCTAAACTTCCCACCAACTTAACCCCTAATACATTAATCCATCGACAGCCTGCAAAGTAAAGAGCAGGGCCTGTTGCTGAACTATAATGACCCCCTATTATAGAAATTCCCCTGATATAAAAAGTATCACTGTACACGCCATACTTGCACCCGGTGGATTTACAGTCCCTCAGGAGAAGACCTTGGCAATACCCGGTGGCTGTGTAATAAAAACCATAATGAGTGGCCGCAGTATTTCCGGCATGAACATGTCTGAATTCAATACATTGAACGTTCAAAATCTTAAACACGTGGCAGGATTGACCGTTTCCGTCAAACAATACATAAGAGCTTTCAGTCAGCTCAGCGCCATCATCATCAATGCCGATTATTCTTTTATACGTGCCATATGAACCACTACCCCCACCGGTATCTACGTCTATCTGGTCAGAGGTACTTGAAAATTGCCTCGCCAGAATGCTTTGGTTAGCTTACTTGATGCAGCCTAATTCGAGAGAGTTGTCGTTAAAGTCGTTAATAGAGCCGAATCGGCCTTTTAATCAACATTTGCCTTCCCAGAGTCGCTTTTTACCTGACAGAAGCTCTTTATCCGCGAAATAAATGTTGCCGCCTGCTTCGCAATGGGTATAATTAAAGAACAGCGACGGATTACAGCAACTTTGGCGACGAGTTAATTGGTTGTTTATTGAATACGAGGGAAAATATTATGAGTATTACAGCTTCCTCCCTTTATGATTATATTAAATGCCCCCACAAAGTTTGGCGAGATGTTAATGGACCGCAAGGGGAAAAGATCCAAGAAACAAATCCTTTTGTAGAATTATTGTGGGAAAGAGGAATTAAACACGAAGAAAAAGTTGTCTCCGAACTCGGAGATTTTTTGAATTTAAAAGAAGGTTCGATTGACGAGCGTTTTCAAAAGACGACAGAGGCGATGAAAAACGAAACGCCTTTGATTTATCAAGGAGTTTTGAAATATGAAAATATTATAGGAATCCCCGACCTCTTGAAAAAATTGCCAGATAATACTTATATGCCGATTGATATTAAATCAGGCATGGGTTTTGAAGGTGCTGACGAAGAAAAAGGGGATGAGGGCAAGCCCAAAAAGCATTATGCTGTTCAGCTTTGTTTGTATAACGATTGTCTAAAAAGACTTGGATTTGCTACTCATAATAGCGGTAAAATAATTGACATCCATGGCGAAGAAGTTGAATATGACCTAGTTGCTCCGAGGGGACCTAGAATCAGAGAAACTTGGTGGGAATTGTATGAACAAATTAAAAAGTGTGTCGATTTACTGCTGAAAAACCAAGCCCAAAACAAGCCAGCCATGGCTCCTAGTACTTGCAAACTTTGCCCTTGGTATAACTCTTGCAAAAAATGGTGTGAAGAAACAAAAGATCTAACCAATATTTTTAAACTTGGCAGAACAGCCAGAGATACATTGAATAGGGACTTAAATTTATTAACGACCAAAGACCTTTGCAGTTTAGATATTTCTGAAGCACTTAAAAGAAAGAAAAAAGATAAAGATTTTTTAAAAGGTTTAGCTGAGAAATCATTAGGAAATCTGATAAACAGAGCCAATGTTTTTGTTAATAAAAAAATACCTGTTATTTATGAAACCATCGTTTTGCCTCAAGTAAATTATGAACTCTTTTTTGATATTGAAGATGATCCTACACAAGACTTTATTTATTTGCACGGAGTCTATGAGCGAAACGGAAGCAAAGAGAGATATATTAATTTTATTGCAACTGAAGTATTAGCTGAAGCAGAAAAAGGAATATGGCAAAAGTTTTGGAAGTATATTGAATCATTGCCTCAAGAGGATTATGCCGTTTATTATTATGCTCACCACGAAAAGACAACCTACAAAAAATTGCAAAAACGCTATCCTGATGTAATCTCGATGGAAAACGTGGAGAAATTTTTTGAAAATCCAAATGTTATTGATTTATATAGCCTTGTTCAAAAACAAACTGATTGGCCTGTTGGAAGCTATTCTCTAAAAGCATTGGCGACTTATCTTGGTTTTAAGTGGAGAGACGAAACACCCTCAGGTGCTTTATCAATTCAATGGTTCAATGATTATCTTGAAAGCAACGATAAAGATATATTAAAAAGAATCCTTGAGTATAATGAGGATGACTGTAAGGCTACAATGGTTCTAAAAGATAAACTGGTTGAACTTAACAATCAAAATTACTAGCCTGAAAATATAATTGATTATTGTATTGATTTCTTCGATTGAACTCAGGAAAAGTAATGGTATTCCAACGAAGGCAGTTATGGGGAAATTTGTGTTTATTTGATTGGTGAATACTCATTATTCTTGATAAGGTAATTTCAAAATGCCTAAAAAATACAACCCATTCAGACCTAACCAACCTGTTTTTACCGGAATGTTTGCTGGGAGAATTGCTGAAATTGAAAGATTAGATAGTCTTTTATTTCAAACTCAGGAAGGAAATCCCTCACATATACTTATTCAAGGTGAAAGAGGGATTGGCAAAACATCTTTTTTAATTGTTGCAAACCACTTTGCCAAAGGAAGCCTTAGCTGGGAAGAAGAAAAGTACAATTTTCTTCCCATTCAAGTTAGTCTTCGCCCAACCACTATGATAATAGATTTTGCAAAAAAAATAAATACACAGATTGAAAGAACTTTATCTAAAAGTGAGAAGGGTTTAACATTTTTAAAGAATAGCTGGGGCTTTCTTACAAGGAAACAATCAAGCGTTTTAAGCTTAGGACCAAAGCAATATTCTCCTCTCTCTCAAGAAGAACTCGTAGATAAAACCATCTATTCAATAGTTGATACAGTTAAAGCCATAACTGAAGATAATACAGCAAATGAATTGGGGTTGCGCGAAAAGAGAAATGGTATTGTTATCTTGATAGATGAAGTCGACCAAGCCTCCAAGTCATTGAATTTAGGCCTTTTCCTCAAAAACCTTGCAGAAGTTTTGACTCAAGAAGATGCTAATAAGGTCTTGTTAATCTTAGCTGGATTACCTAAAGCGAGAAATATCTTAAGAGAAAGCCATGAATCATCTCTTCGCCTTTTTGAAGAATTTAAATTAAGCACATTAACCAAAGACGAAGTTGAAAGTGTTATTAGAGGTGGACTCAATGAAGTAAAAAAAGAACACAAGGTTATTGTTACCGTATCAACGGGTGCAATAGACCGGATTTATGTCTATTCTGAAGGTTATCCTCATTTTGTGCAACAGATTGCTTACTCTGCTTACGCTTTAGATGCAGACAATAACATTGATGTGGCTGATGTAGAGAATGCAATGTTTTCTGAGAATGGTGCTCTTGATTTAATTGGGGATCGCTACTATAAAAACTTGTACTATGGTAAAATCAAACAAGATTCTTACAGGCAAATACTCGATATAATGGCCTTGAAGTTTAATGAGTGGGTTAGTAGAAAAGAAATTGAAAGCGTATTTACTGGCAAAGAGAGCACACTTACGAATGGGATTAAAGCATTGAGGGATCGTAGTATAATTTTATCGAAACCAGGCAGAAGGGGCTTATATAGATTGCAATGGGTTGGTTTTGCCGTTTGGATAAATAGACTTAATCAACGGAAACAAAAACAAAAAGGTTCAGCATAACAACAGGCTACCTAATTTCTTTTGATAATTCACATCAAAATCATCTGACCTCACGGCTTTCCCCGCGACAATCCGTTCTAAGCCCCCGCGGCGCATGAGCGGAGTAAATAGAGCATTCGCCTTTCATATAGAGCATTCGCCTTTCATATAGAGCGTACGTTCTTCATATAGAGCATTCGTCCTTCATATAGAGCATTTCATACTTGAAATGGAGCATATACTTTCTCCGCAGGGCCTTGTAAACTTACATCGTGATATTCCCGCCTTTTTTTCATCAAAATCAGTTGACTTTGCGGCTAAGTCGATTTACTTTGTGGCTGCGCACGCTGCGGAACGGTAACGGATGGCTTGTTGCTCTCTACGGATGACTCGCGGACGTCCGGGGATGACTCACGGAGGGCAGCGGATGACTCGCGGAGGGCAGCGGATGGCTCACGGAGGGCAGCGGATGACCCGCGGAGGGCAGCGGATGACTGGCGGAGGGGAGCGGATGGCCCGTTCCAGGGAACGGATGACCCGCGGGGCGTTAAAAATGGCGTTTTTAGCGAAAAAAACGGGGTTTGGCAAGAAAGACGGATTACTGATAACAATTATTTTTATGAAAGGATTTGATTATGGCAGATTACATTCCAGGAAGCGATACAGGATTTCAGGCATGGGCGGCTAACTTCGTTACCTATGCCACCGCCCATGTCGCAGATTTGGGTCTGGCACCCGGCGATGTTATACCGATATCGACTGGGCAGACGGATTTTGATACGAAATTCTCAGACAATGTTACCGCCCAGCAGGCCGCCCAATCGGCACGGCAGGCCAAGGATGCCAGTCGCGATACGCTCGAATCGGCGATAAGGCAGTTGGTGCGGCAGCTTCAGGCATCGGGCGATGTCGATGATGCCGAGCGCGCAGCGCTTGGAATTACCATACCCGATACCATTCGAACCACATCAGCAGGCGGTATCGATACAAGGCCGATAGGTTCGGTTGATACCAGCCAGCGGCTGCGGCATGAGATTCGCTTCAGCGATGAGGCGACCCCGACAAGTCGGGCCAAACCGGCGGGAGTGATGGGCTGTGAGATTTGGGTAAAGGTCGCCGCACAGGGAGAAGCGCCGCCGGCCGACCCCGATGAACTTAGCTTCGTGGCTATGGACACGGCAAGCCCGTATATTGTAGAATATGAAGGCGCAGATGGCGGAAAGACCGCCCACTATATGCTCCGATGGGTCAAGACC
>DATKTE010000098.1:0-2282 GCA_035531295.1 Alphaproteobacteria bacterium | reverse complement strand
CCATTGGTCGGGGGCCGGCATATCCTGTTTCTTAGTCTCTCTTAAACTCATATATAAATACTTAAACCCGTCATAAGGATGATCGTATTGGCCATCCGCTATATCCTCAACGTCCTTCTGGTCTGTAATTAAGGAAGGAAGACAATCAATCAGTTTGTGGCAGCGTTGATAAATTTTAAGTTTTGGCTGTTTTATTATTTTCCCGTCTTTTTGCTCCCAATGAAGAGCATCACGAATAGCATCATTGGCGTTTATTCTGTAACCTCGATTATCCAGGGAGGTTTTGCTAACTTGTTCAAGTTTAATTCCCGCGGATATATATTCCTCTGCGGCCATACTCGAACTCTCTACATCAAAGGCATCACGGATCCACATATTTGTATCAGCTTTTATGTAGTATTTCAATAGCCGGCGCTGTTCCATAAACTTCTTTTGCTCAACTATCCGCTTGCTTCTCGGGCTTCCAACGTCCCAGTATTCGTCAAAAATTATAATATTGCCGATATGGTCTTTCGCTCCCCAATAGACAAAAGTGTCACGGCCATAGTCCATTCCACCAAGTACATTCATTTGAAGGATATTGTCATAAGGAAGGTAATTTTCGGGCTTAACAACGTGAACCTCCTCAAACCATTCATCAAAGAACTGGCCCTCAAAGATGTCCCAATTACCAAGTAAGTATTTCTGCCTCTCTTTCTCCGGAAGCGCCTGAAGCCTTTTGATGATTCCCGGGTCTCTATCCATAAGGATTTCATTGTCATAAACCGTAGCGGGTAAAAAGAAAACTTCTTTCGGGTCATATTCCGGACAGAGCTCTTCGTCAACCCCCTCTTTCCTCACATAAAATGCGCGAACCTGAACGTGAGATTTCCCCCCTGGGTTTGTCGCTCCGGCAAAGAAGGGAATGAAATCGGCCCTGCTTGCCGCAAGCCTCATTTTTAACATAACGAGGAATTCAAAGGGAATTGTGGTCATTTCATCAATAAGGATAAAATCGTACTCTGCTGAAAGATATTGTTGAAAATCCTCTTTTTTGTCACCATAGCCGAACTCAAGGATTGATTCGTTTTTGTATCTTAGAACGTGTTTTTGGGAATTATAAGACGCCCAACTGGAAGGTAGGTCCCACAATACCCTGGATAAATGGGTTCTCTCTAATTCGGGGAAAGACGATCTAATTAAAAGGCCCCTTAATCGCGGGTAATGGATGCAGTTTCTATGTGCCTCCCACCTTAACGCGTGGGATTTACCCCCCTTTGCAGCACCACCATAAAGAAAATCCCTATATCCATTCTCTGCTCTATTCAAAATGGCATTATGAAACTGCTTCTGTTTATCTTGCGGACGGTATAAGTCCTTATTATCGGCTTGTATCGCTTCAAAAAGCATTATTTTTTATAAATTATCTGTAATTGCAATGGGTTTTCGGTGTCACCCGAAATTTCTGTTTGCTGTTTAGCCTTTCCTCTGTTATGCTCAAGAATGAACTTAGCCGCCTGCATAGAAATGTTCTTATCCGAATCATCAAGAAATGAGGCCATTTTCTTCTCTGCCCTTAGCTCTATGCTCGCAGAAAACTTGCGCTTATTTTTGCTTCCCTTTGGTCTTGGCATCTTTAATATTTTACTCGTAAACCTATTTTTTGTAAATGTTTATTTTGAGACAATATTTTCACTCCACCCAAACAATTGGAAATTCAACCGCAAATCCTTGCTTAATCCAGATTCTCAGTGTTCTTGTCTCTGTGGCTATTATCCGCCTGAGTCTTCCCGGGCTTAAAATCTTGCCGCAATAGATATTCTCACTTAACTCGTTTATTGCTTCATCCCACGTTTTCCCATTGCTGAGAAGTTCTCTGAATTCCTGTTTAATTTCAAGGTTTCGCTTACTTGTTTCGTCAATTAGACCGTCCTGGAAGAGAGAATTAATTTTGTCACCGTCAATTTGAAGGTAGAAATCCTCAGTTTTATTAAGAACCGGGCTGAGGAAATTACATATTCCTGCTATTCTGTTTGCAGGCAAAAGTTCAGGCCGATGTTTCAAACTCCACCCTTCCCTTGTCTGATTTTTTACTACCATAATATACAATTCTCAGAGTTGGTGTCAAGACCGTTTTTTAAGAAGCCTCTTTCATTGCTTTTTTATAAATCCAGATGGCCCGCCTTACAACGCTTTCTGAAATATTATATTTTTCCTCAAAGTCATAGGCAATCTGCTGGTCGGTCTGCCCGGTCTGCTGTTTTACTACCAGGTAATCGGCTATGATTGCTTCGCTTCGCTTC